>JAFQLU010000083.1 GCA_017396465.1 Clostridia bacterium
AGAGCGCATTATTGCAGCGACCGGATGCGTAAAGAGGCGCTAAATCATCTTTTTCGTAACAGGCGTAATCACTCACTCCGTTTCCGTATCCGTCCACAAGCTCCGGATTGGTTTTTTTCGGAATTAAAACATCCGGAAAAAGCTCATGAAACGGTTCATCTGTTATGGCCTCATTCATACGGGAAACCGGAACACTTTTGATACTGTACAAAGACACCGGTATATCAGAAATTACTTCTACACCCACATGCTTGCACAGTTCATTTTCATCTTTCATCCGATAAGCAATCTGAAAGTTTATGGGTTCATTTCGCATGGCAGAAAATTCAGATGTTTGTATCTTCCCGATATCAGTATCGGAAAAGATTTTTTCCAAGGAGCTGATAGGCACCGCTGTTAATGTCGTCTTGTCGTTCATAATCTTTCTCCCATCTTATAATTTTAAAGTCCTTTCTGTTCCACCAAATTACAAATAGTATCGTTCAATTCTGCGCGGAAAGCAAGCAGCTGTTCGTTGCTTTCCGGAAGTGTATCGTAGCCCACCTGACCAAAATATTTTTCGACCAATGCTTTTGCGCATTGTCTTCCGCCCAGGCGCTCCAAAAGCTGCAGCGCACGAATATCCAGCATTGCTTCCCCAAACACCTTCTGGCGAATGGATGGGTATGTTTTTCCCTTAAGCCCCGGATAAACGATAAACGAATATGCCGCTTTCACGCCCAGCTTATTAGCCGGCATAATAAAGGGGTTTGCCATTCCGTAGCTGAGCTTGTCGTAATAATAGTTATATCCCCAATGCAGGAAACCTTCTGCACGGGTGTAGTACATCTGATATCCCAAAGCACGGTTATACCGTGACGGGGTGTTAATCAGTCGGTTACTCATGGGCATCGGTTCCTCTACCCCTGTATAGTAGCACCAGAAGTGCTTGCACTTTCCGATAAAGTCTTTTACCTTTGGAGAGAAGATGATGGGCAGGTCCGTAATCCCTTGTTTATAAAACGCATAGTGTGACAGTGCATCTCCCAGCATTTGTCCACTCAGGTGCGGTTTTACCATTGCCGCCAAACGCTTATACTGCTCTAAATGATGCAGGCTTGGCTCGTCCGAAATATGGAACAGGACTTTTTTGTCCAGCCCCTCTTCTTTGAAAAACGCCACAACTGCCGGCAGATATGCATCTAAAAAGGCTTTATATTTTTTGCCTGCCGCCTTGGTTTTCCAGCCGAACAACTGTTTTTCCTTGCCGTCTACCGTGGCAATGATTTTGGGCGTGTGCTCTGCTCCCCACTGAGAGAAGAGATGACAATGCTCGAAATATGCAATGCCGCATTTCCGACAGATATCTATATACCGTTTCATTTCGGAAAAATCAAAAGTATAGGTGTCACCATTCAGGGTGATTTTCACAAGCTGAACCGTCATCCGTTCCTGTCCCACCGCGGTATCCAACGCCGGTGTAAAGGCAGGGAGGAGCATCATATTCATGCCGTTTTTTGCCGCAACGGTTACCTGGTCTTTAAAAATCTCATAGAATTTTTCCGAAAAGACCGGGACATCGTAAGCGTCCGCCAGACAATCACAATGAAACCAGTTTGTACAGTAGGTTTTCTGTTTCGGCAAAAGTGCCGGAATCAAGCGAATAGAAACGGTGCATGCTCCCAACTCCTCTTTGGATTCCATATGATAAAACCGGAATGTGACAGGATAGGTTCCCGGCTCAAGACGTTTACCGTCCTCATTCACCGTTATCCAAAGCGCGTTGTTACAGCGACCGGATGCGTAAAGAGGCGCCAAATCGTCTTTTTCATAGCAGGCGTAATCACCCACTCCGTTTCCATGTCCGTCCACCAGCTCCGGATTGGTCTTTTTTGGAATTAAAACATCCGGAAAAAGCTCATGAAACGGTTCGTCCGTCATAGCATCATTCATAAGGGAAACCGGAACGCTTTTGATACTGTATAAAGACACCGGTATATCGGAAATCACTTCCACACCCACATGCTTGCACAGTTCGTTCTCATCCTTCATCCGATAAGCAATCTGAAAGTTTATGGGCTCATTGCGCATGGCAGAAAATTCAGATGTTTGTATCTTGCCGATATCAGTATCGGAAAAAATTTTTTCCAATGAACTGATGGGAATCGCCGTCAATGTCATTTTATCGCTCATAATCTCACTCCGGTTTTCTTATTTCAAATACTCTGGGAAACCAGTTCTACCGCCCGGGGCAGAATCTTCCACTCAGCCTGCTCCATCACGCGCTTCTGCAGGATTTCTGGTGTATCTCCCTCTTCAATTTCCACAGCCTTCTGCAGAATGATTTTGCCACCGTCGGGAATTTCGTTAACGAAGTGCACCGTTGCACCCGTTACCTTCACGCCGTAAGCCAGAGCGGCTTCGTGAACATGAAGACCGTAAAATCCCTTACCGCAGAAGGAAGGAATTAAGGACGGATGCACGTTGATGATGCGCTCGGGATATGCTTTGGTGAAATCTTCGCTTAAGATACACATAAAGCCTGCCAGAACGATGATATCTATATTGTTTTCTGTTAAAATCTCTTTGATTTTTGCTTCAAAGGCTTCCTGGGAGCCCAGCCCCTTTTTGGAAACCACAAAACCGGGAATGTTTGCTTTTTTTGCACGTTCCAGCGCATACGCATCTGCCTTATTGGAAATCACGGCGCAGATTTCGCCGCTTTGGATGATGCCGGAGTTCTGCGCATCAATCAGCGCCTGCAGATTGGTCCCGCCACCGGAAACCAGCACTGCTATCTTCGCCTTTTTTCCGCTTAGCATATGGTCACGCTTTCTTCAGACTTCACGGTTTCACCGATGATGTATGCATCTTCACCGTTTGCCTTTAAGATAGAAAGTGCTTTGTCTGCATCGTTTTTGGAAACAACAATGCTCATGCCCACGCCCATGTTGTAGGTGTTGAACATGTCGCGTTCGGGAACATTACCTGTTTTCGCCAGCAGGTCAAAAATCGGCAGAATGCGGATTGCGCTCTTTTCGATTTTTGCGCCGAAGCCTTGCGGTAAGCTTCTCGGAATGTTTTCATAGAAACCGCCGCCTGTGATATGAGAAACCGCTTTTACGGTTACTTCATCAAACAGAGCCAACATGGGTTTCACATAAATCTTGGTGGGTTTAATCAGCGCTTCACCAACGGACAGACCGCCTAATGCATCAACGGGCTTTAACAAATCTTTGTTGTTTTCCACATCAAACACACGGCGAACCAGAGAAAAGCCATTGGAATGTACGCCGCTGGAGGGAAGCGCTATGATAACGTCACCCTCTTCGATGGTTTTGTTGTCCAGCACCTTAGACTTGTCCACGATACCCACGGAAAAGCCTGCTAAATCGTATTCATCTTCGGGATAGAAACCGGGCATTTCAGCGGTTTCACCGCCGATTAAGCTACAGCCGGACTGCACACAGCCTTCTGCTACGCCTTCTACGATCTGCGCAATCTTTTCGGGGAAGTTTTTGCCGCAGGCAATGTAGTCTAAGAAAAACAGAGGCTTTGCGCCGCAGCAGATGATATCGTTTACACACATTGCCACGCAGTCAATACCAACTGTGTTGTGCTGATCCATTAAAAATGCCATTTTCAGTTTGGTGCCGACACCGTCGGTACCACTGACTAAAACAGGATTCTGATAGCCTGTTAAGTCCAAAGAGAACAGACCGCCGAAGCCGCCGATGTCGGACATAGCTCCCTGTGTCATGGTTCTTGCGATATGGGTTTTCATCAGTTCAACGGCTCTGTAGCCCGCGGTGATATCCACGCCTGCCGCTGCATAGCTGTCTGATTTGGAGTTGTTATGCATAATGAGTCTTCCTTTCTGATGTTTGTATTTGAATTTTTATTTTTTCACTTTAACCCTTGCCGTTCCAGCAGTAGGTACAAAGCTTGCAGGGCTCAATGCCGATAGCCTCGATGATCCCCTCTAAAGACTGAAACTCTAAGGATGCAAATTTAAAATTTTTACAAATGGTGTCCCGAAGTTTTTTACCTCGTTCTGTGGAAGAATCGCTGTATTCTTCCAGATATTTGAACCCTTCTTCTCCTTCCAGTTCCAAAATCGTCCGTCTGGCGATCAAATCTAAATCACTGGTATTTCGGGAGAAGTTCAGGTATTTACATCCGTACATAATCGGCGGACATGCCGACCGGATATGCACAGATTTTGCGCCACAATCATAGAGAAATTCCACAGTTTCCTTCAGCTGTGTTCCTCTGACAATGGAATCATCCACAAAAAGAAGGTCTTTATTGTGAATCAGTTCGTATACAGGAATCTGTTTCATTTTAGCAATCTGATTTCTCTGTCCCTGATTTGCCGGCATGAAACTTCTCTGCCAGGAAGGCGTATATTTAATAAACGGTCTTGCAAAAGGCACCTCGGAAGCATTGGCATAACCAATAGCGTGCGGCGTTCCGGAGTCCGGCACACCACAAACATAATCTAACTTCTCGGCATTTTTCAGCTCCTGATCCTTTTTCGCCATGATTTCACCGTTTTTCATACGCATCACTTCTACGTTTACCCCTTCGTATGTGGAAGTAGGATATCCGTAGTAAGACCAAAGGAAGGAACAGATTTTCATTTCTTTCCCCGGTGCCGCCAGTTGCGTGATGGAGTCTGCCGTGATTTCCAC
Source organism: Clostridia bacterium (assembly GCA_017396465.1). Classification (GTDB taxonomy): domain Bacteria; phylum Bacillota; class Clostridia; order UBA1381; family UBA9506; genus Congzhengia. Next base: position 4,674 of record JAFQLU010000083.1, read on the forward strand.
GATTTCGCCGGGGCCCAATTCCCGTTCGGTGTCATACCCTAATTTCTGGTATGCAAACGCTTCAAAAGATACGGCATAGCCTTCCGCATTTTTCCCGATGATAACGGGGATTCTGCCTACACGGTCTCTTGCCACAATCAAGCTTCCGTTGTCACGGAGAATCAGGATGTTTGCCGTACCATCTATCACTTCCTGGGCAAAGCGGATGCCTTCTGCAAAGTTTTCCTTTTGATTGATCAGCGCCGCAATCAACTCAGTACCATTCACTTTTCCGCCGGTCATTACATTAAAATGTCCACCGCCCGTATTGGTCAGATATTCCTTGATCAGTTCGTCTGTATTGTTGATTGCCGCAATAACACAAATCGCATATGTGCCGATATTGGAGCGAATCAAAAGGGGTTGCGGATCGATATCGCTGATACATCCGATGGCTGCATTTCCCTGCATCTCATCAAACACATCTTCAAACTTCGTTCGAAATGGGGTATTCTCAATATTATGAATATCTCTTTGCATACCGATTTCTTCGCTGTATGCCGC
>JAFQLU010000084.1 GCA_017396465.1 Clostridia bacterium
ACTGGCCGGGAAAAACGGTGACCTGCGCGGTGGGGCAGTATACATATCAAAGCAAAATCGTGTCAATCGTGGATTTGCCCGGGTGTTATTCGCTAGAAGCACAGTCGGCAGAAGAAGATGTGGCACGGGAATTCATTTTGTCGGGAGTGGCGGATGCAGTTGTGGTGGTATGCGATGCAACGAACATGGAGCGAAGTCTTCGGTTTGTTTTGCAGATATTGGAGCTGACGGAACGGGTAGTGGTATGTGTGAACCTGATGGATGAAGCGGAGAAAAAAGGCATATCGGTGCGAATAAAGCAGCTGGAGTGCATGCTGGGCGTCCCTGTGGTGGCAACGGCGGCAAGAGGAAAGAGGGGCTACGGAAAACTGAAGGAAAGAATCACAGAATGTGTATCTCTTCCGCCGCTTCACCGTATTCCGGCAGAGAATGAGGAAGAACGGATGCTGCGAGCGGAAAGAATTGCTCGCGCCGTAGTGCGCAGAAAGGAATTGCGGGAAGACACCTGCGACCGAAGCATCGACCGAGTGATTGCCGGAAAATGGGGATTTGCCGTGATGGGGCTCTTGCTTCTTTTGGTGTTCTGGCTCACCATTGCAGGCTCTAATGTACCATCGCGCTACTTAAGCGAATGGTTTTCTGTGGGAGAAAAATATTTGTATCAGGCTTTGTCCTTTTTTAAAGTACCGATAGTTTTGTGTGACATGGCGGTGTATGGCGTGTATCGCATGGTGGCACGGGTGGTGTCGGTGATGCTTCCGCCTATGGCGATTTTCTTTCCTCTGTTTACGCTTTTGGAGGATGTGGGTTATCTTCCGCGAATGGCGTTCGTTTTAGACAAATGCTTCCAGACCTGCAATGCCTGCGGAAAACAGGCGCTGACCATGTGCATGGGTTTTGGCTGCAACGCCGCCGGAGTGGTGGGCGCAAGGATTATGGAATCGCCCGGAGAACGGCTGATTGCCATTCTCACCAACAGCTTTATGCCTTGCAACGGAAGATTCCCCACGCTGATTCTGCTGATTTCTATGTTCCTGATAGCAGGCGGAAGCTCTTTTCTTTGTGCGGTGATACTTTTTTTCGTTGTTCTTTTGGGGGTGCTGATAACATTTTTGGTGTCAAAAGTCTTATCTCAAACGGTGCTGAAAGCTGTTCCCTCCTCTTTCGTTCTGGAGCTGCCGCCTTACCGCAGACCGCAGATTGCAAAGATTTTGGTGCGTTCTGTGTTTGACCGTACCTTGTTTGTGCTGGGAAGGGCAGTAGCCGTGGCGGCGCCGGCAGGACTTCTTCTGTGGCTGATGGCAAATGTCGGCATAGGGGGTGCAACTGTGCTACAGCAATTTGCCGCGTTTTTAGATCCCGTGGGAAAAGCCCTTGGGATGGACGGCGTGATACTCATGGCATTTATTTTAGGGTGTCCTGCAAATGAAACGGTGATTCCCATTATGCTGATGGCGTACCTTTCTCAAGGTACGATGACAGAGTGGACGGATGCATCCATGCTAAAGCAGGTGCTTTTGGAAAACGGATGGACGGTGCTGACGGCTGTGAATGTGATGTTGTTTTCTCTGTGTCATTGGCCTTGTTCCACCACGCTTCTCACGGTGAAAAAGGAAACAGGTAGCTGGGGCTGGACCGTTGCTGCTGCAGGGATTCCAACGGCGGTGGGAGTGGTGTTATGTCTTTTCACAACGGCTGTTTTTCATCTGTTTCATTGACAGATTTCCCGGATTGTGGTACAATACTTTCCGGGAGTGATAAGAGTGGAACGAATGATGGTAATCGGCTGCCCCGGCAGCGGAAAAAGCACGCTTTCCAGGCTGATGGCGAAAAAAACGGGGTTTCCTTTAGTGCATCTGGATCAACTGTTCTGGAACAGCGGTTGGCAGGAAAAATCTAGGGAAGAATTTGACAGCATCCTTACGGAAGAACTTCAAAAAGACCGTTGGATTATTGACGGAAACTACAGCAGAACCATATCCATGCGTCTGGAGCGGGCAGACACGGTGGTTTTTATGGATTACCCAAGTGTTGTTTGCGCATACCGCGTTCTGAAACGGGTTATCACTCGGTATGGCGAAAGTCGCTCGGATATGGGAGAAAACTGCCCCGAGCGGTTTGATATGTCCTTTTTGAAGTATGTATGGCATTTCAGAAAAACGGAACGGCCAAAGCTGATTTCAAGGCTTTCGGAAGCAGAGGGGAAACATATCATCGTCATAAAAAACGAGAAAGATCGAAAGGCGTTTTTAAAGAAACTGGAGGATAAAGCATGCAAGTAGAAAAACGGCTGTTTTCCATGCAGGATATGGGATATAAATCGTTTCACCAAAAATTAATTCCCACCGTGCCGGAGGATACGGTCATCGGCGTGAGAACGCCAAAGCTTCGCGCTTTTGCCAAAGTATACGCCAAGGAAGAGGAGTCGCAAGCTTTTTTAGATCAGCTTCCTCACACTTATTATGAAGAAAATAATCTGCATGCATTTTTAATCGAGCAAATCAAGGATTTTGATAAGGCGCTTGCGGAAACGGAGCGCTTTTTGCCATATATCGGTAACTGGGCAACCTGCGACATGTTTTTCCCAAAGGTGTTTTTAAAGCATCCCGACAGGGTGTACCAAAAAGCGGAAGAGTGGATGCACGCAAAAGAAACCTACACTGTGCGCTACGGTATCGGTATTCTGCAGAGAATGTTTTTAGGGGAACGGTTTTCGGAAGAGGTTTTGGAAAAAGTTGCCGTGCTTCGCTCGGAGGAATACTACATCAATATGATGATTGCCTGGTTTTTTGCCACGGCGTTGACGAAGCAGTATCATTCCGCGGTGCGATATATCGAAAACCGACGGTTGGCACCCTGGGTGCACAATAAAGCAATTCAGAAAGCAAGGGAAAGCCTGCAGATTGATAAAAGCATCAAAGATTATTTAAATACCTTAAAGATAAAAGGAGAAAACACATGACATATTTATTTGATTTTGACGGAACATTGGTGGATTCCATGCAGCAATGGTCTGAAAAAATGTTGAGAATATTGCGGGATAGCGGTGTGTCTTATCCCGATGATATCATAAAAATTATCACGCCTTTGGGGGATAACGGAACGGCGGAGTATTTTATCCGTCTGGGTGTTCCCATGACCAAACAGGAAATGTTTGACCTGATGGACTATTATGCGATTAAAGAATATACCTATAACATCCCGGCGAAGCCTTATGTTTCAGAAACACTTCACGCACTGAAGAAAGCGGGGCACAGCTTAAATGTGCTGACGGCAAGTCCTCACAAAATGCTGGATGTGTGCCTGAAAAGGCTGGAACTTTATGACCTGTTCGACAATGTATGGTCCTGCGACGATTTCGGCACGACCAAATCTAATCCGGAAATCTACATCCGTGCCGCAGAAAAAATGGGGTGCAAGGTTTCGGAATGCATATTTTTAGACGATAATTACGGCGCAGTGAAAACGGCAAAGGAAGCAGGGATGCAGACCGTTGCGGTTTATGACGACACCTCCCGTGATATGGAGCAGGAAATGAGAGCGTTAGCCGACCGATATATTTTTGATTTCAGAGAACTGATATAAATAGGAACGTCAAAAAGGCAGGTCTACCGCAAGCGAAATGTCTAAACAAAAAATGGGCAAAAGTAAAAATCGTGTTTCTAACGATCAACTGCGCGGTTTCCATTGAGGAAACCGCGCAGTTGCTTGCTTTGGGCGACCACAAACTCTACCGTACCATCGTACGCCGACGAATTTGTGCTCACCCAATATACCTCTCTTTTTCGAAGTCCTGTCAGCGTGCCGAAAAGTCCGACACGCTAAAACGCAGATGCTTTCGCATCTGCGTTTTGAATTCTCTGATATTAATAATTTTCTGCGCGAACCTCGAAATAGCTCTTGGGATGTGCGCAAACGGGACAGATTTCGGGCGCCTTTTTGCCCATTACCAGGTGACCGCAGTTGCGGCATTCCCACATGGTTTCTTCTGC
>JAFQLU010000085.1 GCA_017396465.1 Clostridia bacterium
TAAAGAAGTTTATTCAAACTCTTAGAATTATTTTCGCAAAAATTTAGACCGACACTTTTCTATGCCGGTCTATTTGTTATGCTGTTATTTAAGTTGAATTTTTTTTGAATTTTTTCTTGACTTTATTTAGCAGGTCTTTTTAGGGATTCGGAATGAGGAAATCGAACTCGAAGCTGTACAAAAGTACTGCGAGTGGTGAGATTTCCTTATAGCAAAAAGGCATATGAAAATATCTTTACAAAAGATATTTTTCAACTTATCAATCCGAATTTAATGATTTACAGGCAAGCTTTTTTATAATTCCGCTTTTTTCTTCGCCTTTTGGCGTTCCGGGCCTTTTTTACAATCTCTTTTTCATATTTAAAGATTTCGGCTCATTATATGTTAGTGGTGCATGAAAACGGCGTGTCAAACTATGACAAAAAATTAACTTTTGTTGATTTTTATGGCGGTTTGTGTTATGATAGAAAAGGAATAGTTTTTCATGAGAAAACAGGAAAGGACGGTCCTAATGAAAAAATTAACATTTTCGGGCGGTATACATCCTGCAGGAAATAAGGAAGCAACCGAGAAAAAGCCTCTGGTTGCGCTCACCCCTCCGCAGCTTTTGTACTACCCCTTGAGTCAGCATATCGGTGCTCCCTTAAAGCCGGTTGTAGCCGTTGGTGATGCGGTAGCAATCGGTCAGAAAATTGCAGATACGGATGCCTTTATGTCGGCACCGCTGCATGCATCGGTTTCCGGTCGCGTGAAGGATATCGGAAACTATGTGAATCACACCAACACCCCGGTTCCCACCATCGTGATCGAAAACGACGGGTTGGACACCTGGGCAGAGCCGATTCACACCAAAAACCCCGACGAAATGACACCGGATGAAATGCGAAAAATCATCCGTGAAGCCGGTATCGTGGGCTTAGGCGGTGCGGCGTTCCCCACACACGTAAAGCTTTCGCCTCCGGCGGACAAGAAAATTACCCATCTGATTGTTAACGCCGCAGAGTGTGAACCGTATCTTACCTCTGACAGACGGGTTATGCTGGAAATGACGGACGATATCATTGGCGGTCTGCGTTACCTTATGCGGATGTTATCCTTAAACGAATGCTATGTGGGTGTGGAAGACAATGCTCCTGAAGCCATTTGCGCGCTGATGGAAAAAGCGGACGACTCCATGCACATTTTAGAGCTGAAGAAAAAGTATCCGCAGGGCTCGGAAAAACAGCTGATTAACGCCATCACGGGAAAAGAAGTGCCCATGGGCGCGCTTCCCATGGATGTGGGTTGTATTGTAATCAACATCGGCACCGTTGCGGAAGTCTACCACGCGCTGGCAAAGGGCATTCCGCTCTACCAAAGGGTAGTAACCGTGTCCGGTGACGCGGTGATGGAACCGAAAAACCTTCTGGTTCGTTTAGGTACGCCTTTCAGCTGCCTGACAGAGGAGTGTGGCGGCTTTAAAAAAGAGCCTCACAAAATTATTATGGGCGGCCCCATGATGGGTATTGCCGGCGTGAGCCTGGACATCCCTGTCGTAAAAGGTACATCGGGTCTTTTGGTATTTTCCGAAAAGGCGTCTCATATGCCAACGGAAAGCATGTGCATCCGTTGCGGCAGATGTGTTAACGCCTGCCCCATGCACCTGATGCCCACAACGCTTGATTTATATAGCCGACTGGGTGATTTAGAAACCCTGCAGAAGTATAACATCATGAACTGCATGGAATGCGGAAGCTGTACGTATGTTTGTCCGGCAAAACGGTATCTGGTGCAGTCTATCCGTATGGGTAAAGCAAAAATCAATGCCCGGAAAGCAAAAGAAAAAGCAAAGGAGGCAAATAAGTAATGGAACTGAAAACCGTATCATCATCTCCCCATATCCGCGCGGGCATTACCACAACATCCATTATGCGTGATGTGTGCATCGCGTTGGTTCCTGCGCTGATTTGCTCCGTCATATTCTTCGGCGTGCGGTCTTTATACTTAACGGCGCTTTGTATGATTTTCTGCGTGGGCTTTGAATACCTGTGGCAGAAAATCACGAAAAAACCGGTAACCATTGCCGATGGTACTGCGGCAGTTACCGGCATGCTTTTAGCATTTAACCTGCCCGTAACGGTGCCGTGGTGGCTGTGCCTCATCGGCTCCTTTGTGGCAATTATCATTGCAAAACAGTTCTTCGGCGGCGTGGGACATAACTTTATTAACCCCGCGCTGGCAGGCCGTGCATTCTTAATGGCGTCCTGGCCGATTTTAATGACAAGATGGGTGGAGCCCTTCTCCTCCGGCTTTATCATTCCGGACGATTTAGTCAGCTCCGCAACACCCCTTGCCATTTTAAAAATGCCGGAAACCGGTGTAATGCCTGATTTTCAGCATCTGTTTTTAGGAAACATCGGCGGATGTATCGGTGAAACCTCGGCGCTGGCTTTGATTATCGGCGGTATTTATCTGGTGGCAAGAGGCGTAATCAGCTGTCGGATTCCTGTTACATATGTAGTAACCGTTGCCGTTTTAGCATTTTTATTCCCCAACGAGGGCTTTGCAAACCTTACTTGTATGATGATTCATGTTTGCAGCGGTAGCTTGCTTTTGGGTGCTATCTTTATGGCAACAGACTATGTTACCTCGCCTATCACCAAAAAAGGTCAGATTATTATGGGTATAGGCTGTGGTATTTTAACATTCGTTATCCGCAGATTCGGCGGCTATCCCGAAGGTGCCAGCTACTCCATCATGCTGATGAACGTGGCAACGCCCCTGATTGACCGCTGGACACAGCCGAAAGCTTTCGGTACCGTGAAAAAGGGAGGGAACAAATGATGCAAAAAAATGAAAATCCCGTTGTTCTTTCTCTGGTACTTCTGATTATCTCCGTTGTGGTGGCGCTGCTTTTAGCTTTTACAAATTCTATCACAAAGGATAAAATTGCAGAAAACACATTAAAAGAGCAAAATGCGGCAAAGCAGGAAGTGCTCGTTGGTGCGACCTACTTCACAGAAGTGGAAGTAGCGGAAAAAGAGGATATCGTGCAGGCCGTGTTTGAAGGAAAAGACGGAAACGGCGATCTGATTGGCTGGTGCGTCAACGTAACCCCCTTCGGATACGGCGGTGCGCTGGATCTGATGGTGGGTATCCATCCCGACGGAACAGTTTCCGGCGTGAAGCTGGTATCTCATTCGGAAACGGCAGGGTTAGGCGCAAAAGCGGCAGAACCGGCATTTTCTGACAGATTCAAGGGCAAACCGGCAGATGGAAGCATCGGCGTTATCAAAAGCGGCGAGCCGAAGGACAACGAAATCGTTGCTCTTTCCGGCGCAACCGTAACCAGCAAAGCAGTTACAAAAGGTGTGAACGCGGCATCCGTTGCCGTTTCGTCCATCAAAGGAGGTGCGTGAGTATGGGAAACATGAAAGAACTGACAAAGGGTTTGATGAAAGAAAACCCCATATTCGTGCAATTCTTAGGGATGTGTGCAACACTTGCTGTCAGCACCAGTGTGATTAACGGTATCGGTATGGGACTTTCCACCACAGCCGTTTTAATTGCTTCGAATATCATCATCTCTCTCATCCGGAATTTTATTCCCAATAAAGTGCGTATCGCGGCATACATTATCGTAATTGCCGGATGCGTAACGGCGGTGGAAATGGCGCTGAACGCCTTTGCGCCGGCGATTTCCAAATCCCTGGGTATTTTTATTCCGCTGATTGTGGTAAACTGTATTATCTTAGGCCGTGCAGAGGCGTTTGCTTCGAAAAACGGCGTGGTAAAATCTGCTTTAGACGGCATTGGCATGGGTTTAGGATTTACGCTGGCGCTGGTGATTTTAGGCAGTATCCGTGAAATTTTAGGTAACGGCACATTTTTAGGCATTCAGCTGTTCGGGGAAGGATTCCAGCCTGCCACGGTGCTGATTCTGCCTCCCGGTGCTTTCATCGTGCTGGGTACGGTGCTTGCCGTGATTAACCTTATCACAAGCAAGAAAAAAGAAGGAGGCGAGGAATAATGGCATTATTGGCAGAACTGGTGCTTCTTTCTTTATCTACGATTTTGGCAAACAACTATGTATTGGTAAAATTCTTAGGGATTTGTCCCTTCCTCGGCGTATCGAAAAAAGTGGGAACAGCGGTGGGCATGAGCGTTGCCGTAACCTTCGTTATGACCGTTGCTTCGGTTATCACCTTCTTCGTGCAAAAGCTTCTGGTGCATTTCAGCATCGAATATATGCAGACCGTTGCATTTATTTTGGTTATCGCCGTTTTGGTACAGGTTGTTGAAATGGCAATTCAGCGGTTTTCTCCCGCTCTTTACAATGCGCTGGGCATCTATCTTCCGCTGATTACCACAAACTGCGCCGTTTTGGGCGTTGCGCTCCTGAACGTGCAGGAGGGGTATGATTTTGTTCACACATTGGTATACAGCTTCTCGGCAGGTCTTTCCTTTATGCTTGCTATCGTTCTGTTCTCCGGTGTGCGTGAAAGACTGGAAACCGCGGATATCCCCAAACCCTTACAGGGATTCCCTATTGCATTGATTACGGCGGGCCTGATTGCTATGGCATTCTTAGGCTTCTCCGGCATGAGCTTTTAAGGAGGGATTACGTTGGAAATTTTAATACCGATTATCATACTTGGCGTTATGGGTGCGGCGTTCGGCGTGCTTTTAGGCTTTGCCGCGAAAGCATTCCGCGTGGAAAAGGACGAGCGAATCGAGCAGGTAGGGGAGCTTTTGGCCGGCGCAAACTGCGGCGGTTGTGGATACGCAGGCTGCAGTGCCTATGCAGAAGCGCTCTGCAAGGGCGTGGCAAACCTTTCCGATTGCCCCAGTACAAAGGATGACGCAAAAGAAAAAATTGCAGAAATTTTAGGTGTTTCCGCAGGAAGCGCCAACCCGAAAGTGGCAAAGGTTATGTGCAAAGGTAACTGCGACAATGCGGTTATGATGTGCGAATATGAGGGAATCACAGATTGCATCGCGGCATCCCGTTATGGTGGTGGCGACAAAACCTGCAGCTACGGCTGTATCGGTTACGGCACTTGTGTGGATGTGTGTCAGTTCGATGCGATTCGTGTGGATGACCATGTGGCATATGTCGACCCGAAAAAGTGCGTAGGCTGCGGCGCTTGTGTGGACATCTGTCCCCAGCATACCATTCAGCTGGTGGATGCCAGCCAGCGTACCTTTGTAAAATGTATGTCTCATGCAAAGGGTGCGGCAATGAAAAACATTTGTTCCGCAGGCTGTATTGGTTGCAAAATCTGTGAAAAGAGCTGCCCCAAGCAGGCAATCACGGTAACGGAGAATTTGGCATCCATTAACTATGATCTGTGTATCAACTGCGGTATCTGCGCAAGCAAGTGCCCCAAGAAAATCATTCACTTTGTGCGTCCCGATGGCACAAGACCGTATCACGATCAGCCGCAGGCATAAAGTTTTCACATGGAAAATGAAACAATTCATTCTGCAAAATAAGAAAACCGCCGATAAGTTGAACCCATCCCTGTCAAGTAGACAGTGTAAATAACAAAAAATTTTATGATATGCATCCCACATTTTTGTGGGGTGTATATTTTTATGCTGCCATTTTCTTGTGATACTCCATTGGTGATAAACAACCAAGTTTCTCTTGA
>JAFQLU010000086.1 GCA_017396465.1 Clostridia bacterium
TCGAGAAAACCGCACCATTGCTTGCTTTTGACGAACACAAACTCTACCGTACCTGAGTACGCCGACGAATTTGTGTTCGTCAAATATACCTACTTTTTATCGAAGTCTACTCAGCGTGTCGAGGTTTCTACCCACAGGGCACACCGTCGACACGCTGATGCAAAAGCCATCCCGCAAATAGAGGGATGCTTTTGCTGTTATTTGATTCTTTCTGCCTCAGCCAACATGTTTTCTATAAAAATTCCATATCCTCTCGTAGGATCGTTTACGAAAACATGCGTAGCGGCTCCAACCAGTTTCCCATTTTGAAGGATGGGTGAAGCTGACACGAGTGATGTCAATATGGGACAACAGATTACTTTTTTATTGAGGTGTAATTTACGGTGCAAATCCCCGAGCTTACCAAGAATAATGCAGTAACATATTGCCATGTAAATATGTTTTCTCTAAGAAATAACCCTGAAAGCATTGTGCCGGAAACAGGAATAACAAAATTATAAACACTTGGTTTTCCTATGGGGTAGTTTTTCAAAAGCATACTCCACAGCGTAAATCCTGCAGAAGAAACCAGTATAAGATACAGCAAAACCAAAATTCCGGGAAGATTCACTGTTATTTCTCCACGATATCCGAACATCCCTGTGATGATTAATAAAAATCCACCAATCAATAAATTGTATGCGGTTACGGTAAAGCTATTATTTATCTGTGAAGCTTTTTTGTTTATTGCGGAACCGATGACAAAAAATGTTCCGGCGATTAGAATAAATCCTTCTCCGCCAAATGATATTTTATGAGCCCCTCCATTTGCAAAGCAAGCGAGAACAACGCCCGAAAACCCAATGACACAGCCTGCAATTTTTTTGAAATTCAGTTTGTCATCAGGATAAATAAAATGTGCAAGTACTATTGCAACAAAAACAGAAGCAAAATTCACTACCGAACCTGATGCACCTGTTGTGTTGGATAACCCAATATAGAAGAATATGTACTGCAAAAATGTATATGTTAATCCAATCAGTAACACATTGATTCGGTTTGATTTTTGCACAACAGGAACTTTTTTCTGCTTTAGAGCATCGATAATCAAAACAATTACGCTAATTTCTATCTATTACCAGTTTTCCGTTTTCAATATATGCATATTCTCCGTTTTCTACCAATTCGATATTGCCTCCTACAACACTCTTTATGCTTGCAGGTGAAATGAACTTGTCGACTCTTCCGATTGGTGCAAAGCCGTCCACAATCGGAACTATAATATAAAGCTTAAAGTCGTCTGCAGATTCAAGCTCTAAATCAAACCTTTCATTTTTCTTTAAAATCTTAACCTCACGTGAAAAATGCTCATATACTGCAAACTCCTCACCATCAATGCCCTCTGCATCCATTGGAGAAATTGTGCCTTTAACTGTTCTCTTGTTTTCATCAAGATTAAACACAGCTATAATACCGCTATTGTTACAAGTGTTCTGAACCTTGAATATTTTTCCTGATTTTACCGGATCTTCTGTAAGGCAATCCTTAGTTGGCATACAGGGTTTATCGCATTTTAAGATTTTTCCGTCATCAAAAGCAAGAGGTTTTAAAATTTCTTCTCTGCTTCGGTCTAACATATCACTCACATAAATCGGACCACCGCTTATAGCACGCAGAACGCTGTTTTTAGCTGCCTGAGAGTCATCGGTCCACCACATATCCCAGTCACAGTAATAGAACTGTCCCTGTATCAGGCTGTTGAATGCGCATTGTGTGATGTGCTTTGCAAACCACTCTCTGTTTTCAGGTTTAAAATCGTCACTGCATCGAGATATTGGACTTACGCTTCTGTTCCACATATCTTCGCTTGCCATTCCCATACAGTTTATCATACAGTTATCAAAATGCTCACCAACGGATGCCTCCATCGCTTTGTGATAACTTCTTGCCGCCTGACCGATTGTTGTTTGTCCTTTATAACAATTTGCCATGCTGCTCTGGTTATCAATCTTGACAAACTCTGCTCCGCTTTCACGGAAGTAATCGTGAATTGCATTATAATATTTATATGCCTTTTCAAGCTCATAACTATGTACAAATATTCCCTTATAGGCTCTCGTAAGGCAATCTTTATGTTCGCGGAAAATAGGACCTTCAGGATCTATTCCACGCCAGTATCCTGTTGTAGGATGCCACATACCAACTTTAATTCCGTAATCTTTTATTCCGTCAATACAATGCTTTAAGCCATTCGGAAAACGATATGGGTCTGCTGTGAAAGCGTAGAGTTTTGATGCGTGCATAAGCTCAAACATTTCTTCTCTTTCGGTGTATTCGATATTATAAAAATCTCGAACCTCTGCCCACATATCGTCTATAATTGCCCACTTTACGGGGATATTCTTGCTTTTGAATTCTTCGCATTTTTTTAGCAAATCATCTTCACATACACGAATCTCAAATGCATCCCAACTACACCAGCCAAGATATTCAAAGATTTCAGGATATCTTCTTTCTTCCCTTATTCTTAAGCCGTTATTTAAAAGCTCAGCGCCTTTTTTTGCACACTTTTTCAAAAGCTCATAGGGATTTTCGCCCTCGGCACACATAAATGCAAGAGCATTTATTCTGTTAATCCCTTCATACCAACTGAAAAGCTTTGCCAAAACAGACTCATCATTATTTCCACAAAGTACACATTTGTATTCTTCGGAAACCACGGGCAGTATGACACCGTAAAGTCCGTTGTATTTTTTATAAACCAAGCCTTGTGTTTCATCTGGAATTTCGCTAAGTGCTGTTCCAAACTCAGGCATACACCAAAATTCACAGTATTTAAAATCCGCCATCCATTCTTTTACGCCATCAGGATATATTTCAATTCCTGCGCCGAATTCTGCATCTAAATTATCGTGAAATCCCTCTACAAGTCCTTCTATATAAACAGCCGTTACGTCACCAAATTCTTTTTGATCAATTTTTAAGGTGCTTGTCTGTTTTTCTCCTGTAGATTTATTTAAATAGGCTTTCAAACAATACATACATTCTCCCCCTCTTTTATACATTATATATTTAAGTATATAACACTTTCCAAGATTTGTTAACCCCCAAAAAATCAAGGGGTAGTATTTGCCATACGTTGTGATATAATGGTTAATAAGTATAGAGTAAACAGACTTCAAAAAGCACATCGCACCAAGGCTGACAGAATAATCAGATGTCCCATCCGAAAAAGAAATATTTTTTCTCATATTTGTTTCTGTTCCCGGTTTCATAAATATACAAAAAATCGCCTTATAATACTGATTTTATAATATTGTACACCATATTATGATGAACGTCAATATCTTGGCAATTTTTTTATTCATTTAAATTGTAATTTAGTAATAATCTTTTCGCATTTGCGAAATTATTTGTCTTTTAAAGCAACTAATGCTCTTTCTTTACATGTGTTATACACTTCTAAACTCATAATTACAAGCTCGGTGTAACCATTTCTCGTAACAAAAATAGGTTCTTTAATTTGTTGACACATATCGCAGATAAATGTTGAGTCTTTGAATGTTGATAATGGAATAAATTTTGGCATATTCTTTTACCTCCTTATATTTTATAGTGGCTTAATTATGTCCTTTTTATTTTTGATTTTATATAAAAATGCTCACCTATATCCAGTATAAGTGAGCATTAATGTTATTTTATTTTTTCTGCCTCTGCCAGCATGTTTTCAATAAATATCCCATAACCTCTTGTTGGATCATTCACAAAAACGTGTGTCACAGCTCCGATGAGTTTACCATTTTGAATTATCGGCGAGCCTGACATTCCCTGCACGATGCCGCCGGTGCGGTTTAAAAGGGTTTGGTCGGTGATTTTCACCACCAGGTTTTTATCGTCGGCGGCGTGTTTCATCACTTTTACGATTTCGGCGTTGTATGCTGCGATGCCGGTTCCGTCCACATTGGCGTACACGGTGGCGCTTCCGGCTCGAACCTGCGATGCAGAGGCTATGGGAATGGGCACATTGACTAGAGAAAAGCCTTCTGCCGATTCAGCAACGCCAAATATCCCACGGGAGGAATTTTTTAAAATCACGCCGCAATCGGTGTTGCTTTCGTCAAACAGACCGCAAAGCTCCCCCGGATTTCCCCGCTCTCCTTTTTTCACGTCCACAATTTCCGTTTCCGCAATGCTTCCCTGCTCCACCGGCATCACCGCGCCGGTGTCCACATCGGTGATGGGATGCCCCAATGCGCCGAACTTTCCGGTTTCCGGCTCGATGAAGGTTACAGTACCGATGCCTGCGGTGCTGTCTCGCACCCAGATGCCCAGCCGGAAGCCTTCCCCGGTTTTCACGGGCGTAAGAGGCACTTCTCGTTTTTCGCCGCCCCGTTCCACCGTGAGGGTGATTTCTTTCCCTTGGGACTGCTCCACGATTTTCCCCAGCTGCTCCACGGTGTGAAGAGACGCATCATCCGCTTTTAATATCATGTCGGCGCCGCGGATATCTGCCTGCTTTTCGGCGTTAACGATTGTTCCGTCCTCCCCCGTCAGCTCCTCCGTTCCCACGCACATCAGCCCGTGGGTGAACAGCTTGATGCCCACGGTTCTGCCGCCGGGTATCACGGCTTTTTCCGCCTCCACCGCCACTTCCACCTTTTTCACCGGTATCAGCCCGAACAGCATCACCGAGGCTTCGTATTCCCCCACGGCGTTCCATGAGCCGGAAACGGCGGTGTCTAATGTGTAGGGCGAGGTTTTGGGGATGGATAAGCTTTCCCCCGAAAACAGGTGGATTTCCTTTGGAAAATACACGCCAAGCTCCACGAACATCACCGTAGCGATGGCGATCAATTCCACGCAAAATATCTGCAGCCGTTTTTTCATCCGGCAAATCACTCCTTATGGCACTTTTTCTGTTAGTATACGCAAAACGCGCCCGTCTGATACCGCCTAATCTATCACTCGGTTTCCAAAATCCTCCAGCGATTTAAAGCGATAGCCTGCGGCTTTTAAATCCACAATCACCTGCTCTAACACCTCCGCATTGTCTTTAGACACGGCGTGAAGAAGCAGAATCGCACCGTCATGCACCCCCTCGGTAATCTGCTTGTAGGCATATTCTGTGCCCTTTTGGGCATTGGTTTCCCAATCCCGATAGGCAAAGCTCCAGAACACGGTGGTATAGCCCAACTCCTTGGTGATGGCAAGGGTGCGCTCCGAGTATTCTCCCATAGGCGGGCGGAAAAACCGCATGGTTTCCCCCGTCAGTTCATGAAAGGAGTCTGCAAGCTCCGTAATTTCGCTTTTCAGCTTTTCCGCACTTTTCACCGATGGCATAGACGGGTGATTCACCGTGTGGTTTCCCACGGTGTGTCCCTCTGCCACCATCCTTTGAATCAGCTCCGTTTCTTTTTTCAGGTACGGTCCCGTCACAAAAAAGGCGGCAGGCACATTCTGCCGTTTTAACACATCTAAAATCTGTGCGGTGTAGCCGTTTTCGTAGCCTTCATCAAAGGTAAGGTAAAGCGTTTGCGGCTCGCTGTCTTTATAGATGCCGCCGTTTTCTTCTATCAGCTTCACGATTTCCTCCGGCACTTCCGGCGGTGCGTTTTTATTTTTCTTCAGTCCCCAGCCGTAGGTGTTGTTGGAAAGGTGCTCGTAGCCTTCGTTTAAGCTTGCCGGCACCGACTTTGCAACATTTGCCACATCTTCCGTGATTTCCCGGCGGAATGTCTGTTTTTCTCCGCACCCGGTCAGCACAAGGGGTAACAAAAACAAAAGAAATATTTTTCGCATAAAAAACCTCCGTTTTGGTAACTTTTTATATTTATATGTAGCCTGCAAAAAAAAATTCTTTTTTTCGCTTTTTCCGCATTGACGGCAAAGGTTTTTTCCTGTATAATAGAACTAAATCAGTTTCGGCAAAATACGACAACAAAAGATAGGAGTGGATGATATGGCAACAAAAAAACGCAAGAAAAAATATACCTTTAAACCCAATAAAAATACTCTGATTGTTCTGGTGGGGCTGATTCTTCTCATCTGGTGCATCAGCGGCATCCGTTCCTGCACGAAATATGACCGTTCCCTGCGCGGCGCGCCTTACGCCGAGGAACTGGTGAACCTTCCCGAATTCCAGGTGCGTGCCTGCGCCCGTCCCGATGGAACGCCTACGGCGGACTATCAGGAGATTTACCCCGGCAAGGTGGGTGATAAGGTGATGTATTTAACCTTTGACGACGGTCCCTCTAAAAAGGTAACGCCCCAGGTGCTGGATATTTTGAAAAAATATAACGTGAAGGCAACCTTCTTTATTGTTGCCAAAAACGCAGAACAATATCCCGATTTGTTAAAACGGATTGCCCAGGAAGGGCATGCCATTGCCAGCCATAGCTATTCCCATGAGTTCGACACCTTATATGCCGACACGGAATCCTTCCGCAGCGAGATTTTTGCCGCAAAGGAATCTCTCATAAACATTGTGGGCGAAGAGCATTTCACCGATATTTTCCGTTTCCCCGGCGGTGCATTTTCCGGTCAGCGAGAAGAGTTTAAAGAAGTGCTGATTCAGGAAAATGTTCCTTATGTGAACTGGAACTGCTTAACGGGCGACGCAGAAACAAGAAACCCCGTTCCGGCTGACCTGATTGCAAAAGCGAAGAAAACGGCAGGAACCGCAAATTCCGATTCCTTGATTCTTCTGATGCACGATGCAGGCGCAAAGCAGGCTTCTGCCGATGCACTGCCCGGTATCATCGAGGCGTTCCAGAAGGATGGGTATCGGTTTGACACCTTAAAGAGAAAATAGAGTGTTGGAAAATGCGCACACCACGCAAGGCAAAGAAAACATGAAAAAGTCATTGTTCACAAAGGCAATACGAAAGTAAAAGTGTGCAAAAGAGAGGAATTCGTTTTTTGACGAATTCCTTTTTTATTGCTTGCCTTGTGTTTTGAACAACCTTCACCTCTCTGCGTACCCTATGTACGCCTTCGGGATTCAGTTTGTCCAATCTGCGCTATTTTCCGTCCACCCTACAAAAAAGTGTTGGAAAATGCGCACACCACGCAAGGCAAAGAAAACATGAAAAAGTCATTGTTCACAAAGACAATACGAAAGTAAAAGTGTGCAAAAAAAATACCGCAGTATCTTTTGAGGATACTGCGGTTTTCTTTGTTTGACAGATGTTTATGCATTCCACACAGCTTTACACATTTCGCAAAATTCCGAAACGGGGATTTTCACAGTTTTGCAGGAGCCGATTTCTTCCGCTAAAATCACGGAGATGCTGCTGCCCGATGCTTTTTTATCCAGCGCTACGCCTAAAAGCTGTTCCTCTTCCACGGGAATATCGGTAGGAAGCGAAACATTCGAAATCAGCGCCCGGATACGGTCTGCGGTGCCGGGGACGGTGATGCCCATTTTTTCACCCATGCGGGCGGCAACTACCATACCGAAAGCAACGGCTTCGCCGTGCACATAGCCGGTGTAATCATAGGCTTTTTCCACGATGTGACCTGCGGTGTGCCCGAAGTTTAAAATCATACGAAGACCGGTGTCGTGCTCGTCCTGCTCCACCACCTGACGCTTGATGTCGCAGCAGGTGTATACAATGTCCTCAATCCGCGCCATAATATCCTTACGGGCAGGCGCTTTCTCCAGCATTTCAAACAGGTTCTTATCCCATATCACGCCATATTTGATGACCTCGGCAAGACCGCCGAAGAATTCTTTATCGGAAAGGGAGTTTAAAGTGTCGGTATCAATCAGCACCTGCTTGGGCTGATAAAAGGTGCCCACTAAATTTTTGCCCTGGGGCACATCAATGGCGGTTTTTCCGCCTACGGAGCTATCCACCTGAGAAAGGAGTGTGGTGGGAATCTGCAAAATTCCAACGCCGCGAAGCAGAGTGGATGCAAAGAAGCCGGTCAGGTCACCAATCACGCCGCCGCCCAGCGCCACGACGAAATCAGAACGCGTCATGCCGAAATCAAAGGCTTCGTCGTAGAGCCGCTTTAAATAATCCATCGATTTTGTGGTTTCGCCTGCCGGGAGCACCACCGTTTTCACCTGACTGACGGAAGACAGCGACTTTTCTACCGTTTCCGCATATAAGGGCGCCACATTTTCGTCGGTCACCAGCAGGATTTTTGCCGGTTTCTTTTTGTTCTCAAAATAATCGGCGGCATGATGTAACACGCCTTTCCCGATCACAATATCATATTCATATCCGGGGATATTGACACGCAATGTTTTCATAAATTCAGGTTCCTCTTTTCCTCTTTGCATATTTTCTTATTCACGCACGAGTTCAATCCTGTTATGCTGCATAAGCATTTCGTAAGGAATTGTTTTTACACTTCCTAAGCTTTCGCCATTCAGCATTACATTTCGGATGTTTTTTCCGCTTCCCACGATAGAAATATCAAACGTTTTTTCACCCCAATGTAAGTTTGAAACGGCAACCTCGTCTCCGGTGTAGGGATGGAAATGAAGGCCTGTTTCGTCAAAATCTACGCCGATATACGCATGAACAATGGCGTTATAAAAGCCACGGATGGAATATCCGTGCCAGATGCCCGGCAGTGCGTCCCAATTATTAAAGGGAACTTCCCGTTCATTGAAGTAGCAATCAATTCCTTCCGGACAAATGAGCTTTTCTGTCCAGTATTCCAGCCAACCGACATATTGCTCCATCAGGTCTTTTCTATCAAACTGATTGACAAGGCGTACATAAAATTCGCTCATAACCGGCCACCAGCTGTGGAATTGGTTGGCATCTGCATCAAAGCATTCACTCCATTCCGGATAAGGACGAATCCCTGCTTTGCATACCAGATTTTTTTCATAGAAATCCAGACAAGCTTTCTGCACTTGCTCCGGCATCAATTTTTCGCAGTACGGATTTTCCCATTTCACAGAGTTGTTGCTTGCAACGCCGCAATGTGCATATGTGTCCCCATCTGCCGCACAATCCACAAACCCCATTTCTTCATGAAACAGTATTTTGCTGAAATTCGCTTCAGCACGCGCGCAAAACGCCTTTGCTTTCGCTTCGGTTTCTGTATCGCCTAAAGATTTTGCGATTTTCTCTGCTGACCTTACGCCGCAATACACGACTGTATTATTAAACGTGCTGATGCTGTGTTCTGTTTCATGTACCAGCTGCGGAAAGTCCGGGTATAGAGAACTACCGGAGCACAAACCGGTTTGTCCTACCTCCGCTGCCAATACCCGTTCAAAAATTTCCTTAACCGCAGGATAATATGCGGATATATCTCCGCCGGAAATTCTGTACATGTCAACAAGGCAGGTATACATGCCATCGCTCGCAATAGAGGTTGCTCTTCCGGTGTTATTCATATCATAAGAAAATTCGTTGGCAATTCCGTTTTCATCAGAGTTCCGATAGATAAAATCTAGCATATCGTTCATGAAAGCATGATCGCCCCAATAGAAAGAACAAGCATTTGATGTTAAGCTGTCCCAGCTCCAAACCCAGTAGTGCGTTGTTTTGGCACGAATCGCTCCCTTTTCCTCCGTCACCTTCAGGGATTCATGATACATGGGCGCCAGGGAGAAAAATTGGTTCAGCTTTTCATGGGGGCTTTTCAGCACCGGTGCTTTTTCGGCTACTGCTTCATAACGCTTAAACTGCGCGGCAACATCCTCTTTGTAGTTGTTTTTCCACGACGGTTCCCCATCTGCAAAGCAAACACAAAATACATATTCCTGTCCCGCTTTTAATTCCCGTGCCAAAAGAATATGTTTCCCGTATTTCACTCTTGTTTCATGGTGCAGCGCAGTATCCGACGAAATCGAAATGCTTACTTTCTTGTTTTCGCTCGTATAAGTTGCAGAAAGGATATTGTTTTCAAAAACAGGCTTTGTCCATTCTCCGGCTTTTCCTTTCAATCCGATATCTGCGTGTTTCCTCGTATCGGGATGGAACAAATACTTTTCATAGAATTCCATTCCGAAATCCATATCGGCTTTCGGTGTAACCGAAAGATAAATGGTGTTATTCGCCACATAGATGGAGAAAACGCATTTATCACTGTCCGACTCAAAACCAAAGGGGAGAATCTCGCAAACTTGCGGTCTTATCATGCATCTACCGTCTTGGTCTATACTATAGAACTTCAGGCCTCCCCAAAAGCATTTATGCAGCGTAAGAAAGTTCGTACTGTTTACACCAAAATAATGCACATCACCAATGCCGCGTTCATCCACCTGAACGGAGAGTCTTCCGTCACAAAACCAACGCGGAGCATACGGCAGCCCGTCTTTTGAAAGAATCTTTCCTTTTTTCACAGTGTATTCACTCATTTTAAATCTCCCTTGCTTTATGATATTTTTTTGAAAACACAATCTTGTAACACGAACAAACAATAGTTTCATTGTAACACTTTCCCTTGTCAATGTCAACACAAAAACTGCGGTAACCCTTGCAATCCGGCAGAAAATGTGATAAACTATTGCTGACTTTAACAAGGAGGATTCAAGATGCTGAAAAAAGCTTTAACCTTCAGCTATGATGACGGCGTGCGGCAAGACATACGCCTCATTGAGCTGTTTAACAAATACGGTATGAAAGGCACCTTTAACTTAAACAGCGGCATGATGCACCCGGGAACCCTTTGGCACTATAAGGACGAAGTTCCCGTGTATCGTTTAGAGCCCCACGAAAATCTTAAGACGCTCTACCGTGGCCATGAGGTTGCGGTGCACGGCGTGGACCATATCCGCTTAAGCGAGGCAAGCCGGGAAGAAACGGTGCATGAAGTGATAGACGATAAAAAAGCACTCTCCGAGATGTTCGGCTACGACATCTGCGGTATGGCATATGCATACGGTGCGTGGAAGGATGAGAATTTAGATATCATCCGTAACGCCGGCATCCGCTATTCCAGAGCCGTGAAAACCACACATTCCTTTGACCTGTGGGAGGGCGATATGCTGGTTTACCAGGGCACCTGCCATCACGGGGACGCGGACATTTTTGAATTAGCAAAGCAGTTCATCGAAATGAAGCCGGACAAGCCCCAGCTTTTCTACATCTGGGGGCACAGCTATGAGTTTGACTACGGTGACGACTGGGGCAGAATGGAAGAGCTTTTAAAGCTTTTATCCGGTCATGACGATATTTTATATGGAACCAACAAAGAAGTTTTTGAATATTTTGGGATGATTTAAGCTATGAAAATATTACTTTCCTTATTTTTAACCTTTGCAAAAATCGGCGCCTTCACCTTTGGTGGGGGCTATGCGATGCTGGCTCTGATGAAAGAGGAGCTGGTGGAGCGGAAAAAATGGTGCACGGAAGAAGAGCTTTTAGACTATTTTGCGCTTTCTCAATGCACCCCCGGCGTTATCGCCGTAAACTGCGCCACCTTTGTGGGCAGGCAGGTGAAGGGCATTTTAGGCGGCGCATTTGCAACCATTGGCGTTATCACGCCTTCCTTCTGCATCATTCTGCTCATTGCAAGCTTTTTAAAGAATTTTGCAGATTACCCCATCACACAGCACATTTTCGGCGGCATCCGCGTTATCGTTGCGGTTTTAGTGGTAAACGCCGTAATCAAAATGGGAAAATCTGCGGTGAAGGACAAAATCTGCCTTGCCGTGGCTATCATCTCCTGCGTGCTTTCCTTTATCTTCAACCTTTCGCCCATCTGGTTCGTTTTAGCCGGTGCGGCGTTGGGATTACTCACAAAACGCGAGAAAAAAGGAGGGGATGCGGCATGATTTACCTTCAGCTTTTCTTTGAATTTTTCAAAACAGGACTGTTTGCCATCGGCGGCGGTCTTGCCACCATTCCCTTTTTAAATGAAATTGCGGTGCGCACGGGTTGGTTCACGCCGGAATTTTTAGGCGATATGATAGCCGTGGCAGAGTCCACACCGGGCCCCATCGGCGTCAACGTTGCCACTTACGCAGGCTTTACCACGGCAGGCTTTTTCGGGGCGCTCCTTGCCACCTTCGGCTTGGTGCTTCCATCCTACATTATTATCTTAATCGTGGGTACCATGCTGGAAAAATTCCGTAAAAATCCCATTGTGGACAAAGCCTTTTACGGCATCCGCCCTGCGGTGGTGGGTATGATTGCATCTGTTGCGCTGGGGCTCATCGGCTCTGCGCTGGCCAATGTGGACTTTTCTTCCGTAAAAGAGTTTTTCCTCGGCATCGACTGGCGGTGCGCGGTGATGTTTGTCGCATTTTTATTTGCAACAAACAAGTGGAAAAAACTGCACCCCATTGTGTTTATCGTGATTGCCGGGGCGTTGGGCGCGCTTTTAAAACTGTAGCATAAGGAGACATGATTATGTACGATATTATCGTTTGCGGCGGCGGTTCTGCCGGCGTATCTACGGCTCTTTTTGCCGCAGAGGGCGGCAAAAAAGTGCTGCTCATCGAGCAGTTCGGAGAATTGGGCGGCATTATCACATCGGATTGTTTAGGGTATGTGATGGATGCTTTGGATAAAAAAGGCTTCGTGGAGGAGCTTCGGGACAACCTCGGCACGGTAATCGTGCCGGAGTCGCAAAACTTTAAGTTTGACACGGAGCAGATGAAATATTATTTAGAGCGCCGTCTGATTGACGCCGGTGTGGAAATTATGTATTTTACCAAGGTGTGCGGCGCAGAGGTGGAAGATGGCAGCATAAAATCCATCCGCGTGATGCACAAAAGCGGCATGGAGAGCCTTACGGCAAAGGTTTATGTGGACTGCACCGGTGATGGGGATTTAGGTTGTTTTGCCGGCTGTGGCTTTGATTTTGGAAACGATGACGGCGAAGGTCAGCCCATGAGCTATCTGGCTTTGGTCACTGGCGTGGATCGGGAGGAAGTGAAGGAATATACCAATAACCATCCCGATGTACCAAATCAAGTTGGCAAGAAAAATCTGCTCGCCGAGCTTGCCAAGGCAAACTTTGTGCCAACTTATCTTCAGCCGTCACTATCCTATATCCGGGACGGCGTGTTTAACTTCGGTATAAACCATCAGTACGGCAGAGGCATTGACCATAAAACCTTAACGCAGGCAACCATTGAAGGCAGGCATGAGGTGTTCCGCGCGGTGGAAGCGCTCCGCTCCTTAGGTGGCAAATGGAGAAACCTTTCTGTCATTGCAACGCCGACTTATATCGGCATCCGTGAGGGACGGCGTCTTCACGGGGAATACACCGTTACCGTGCAGGATATGATAGACGGTGCAAGGCATTCTGACAGCGTTTGCCGCGCCGCATTCGGCGTGGATTTACACGGCAAAACGGGATATACCTCCGAAGGGGTGTCGGTTGTTCCATACGATATTCCCTTGCGTGCTTTAAAATCCAAGGACATCAAAAATCTTTACATGGCAGGCAGATGCATCAGCGGTGAGCATTTGGCACACGCAAGCTACCGGGTGACCGGAAATACCTTTACCATGGGGCAGAATTTGGGGAAATATTTAGCAAAGAATGTCTAAAATAGCAACGGCGAGTCTTTTTAGACCCGCCGTTTTTTATGCCAGTTTTCCTTTCTGAAACGAAATATATCCGCAAAATGATTGCGTCACTTTTGCGTCATTTTGTACTTTTTATTATAATATGACGCTATAATTTTGTCAAGAATAATTCATGGAGGCGTCAAAAAATGGACGAATATATCGCAAGATATACATTAAGAGTGAGCAAAAATCTTTTAGATAAATTTGGTTATATTGCAGAATATGAGGGCAGAACCAAAAACAAAGAGTTAGAGCAGCTTATCAAGAAAAGAATCAAAGAATTCGAAAAGGAACACGGCACAATATCCCTATAAAACACAAGAGGGTGTAGCAAAATGAGTTGTATTTTGCTACACCCTCTTTTGGGCTGGACGAAAAATAGCGCAGATTGGAGAAACTGAGCGAAAGCAAGACTGGTCTTGCTTTCGGTTACCCGAAGGCGTACATGGGTACGCCGAGAGGCGAAGTTTATTCAAAA
>JAFQLU010000087.1 GCA_017396465.1 Clostridia bacterium
TCGAGAAAACCGCACCATTGCTTGCTTTTGACGAACACAAACTCTACCGTACCTGAGTACGCCGACGAATTTGTGTTCGTCAAATATACCTACCTTTTATCGAAGTCTACTCAGCGTGTCGAGGTTTCTCGACACGCTGAGCAGGTTGAGTGAACATCCTCAACCTGCTTTTGCTGCGATGTTAAAATTTCCGGTTATTCTAATCAAGGGAACGTCTGTAAAAATGGGATGCAAACCACAAGTCAAACCGATGGCCATGACTCAAAAATTCTGCAAAAAGCAATGTGCTTCATTTATTTGCCGAAATACAGCTTCTTTTCGCAGTCCTTCGCCAAAACATCAAAAACAACAATCTCGTTTTCTCCCTCTTTGATTAGTGGCGCAGGGATAAACAAGCGGTTCGGCGTAGGTGCAATATCCCAATGTCTTCCTAAATTGAAGCCGTTTATCCATGCAACACCGCGTGTGAAGCCTTCAAAATACAGAAGGGCATCCTGCGCTTTTTCTGCGGTGAAGGTAAATTTATAGTATGCAGGTGTATTTATGCAAGGGGTGTCTTCAAATGCATTCGGATATTTGTCCGGTTCAATGGAATACATACGGAATCCGTAGTGATTATGCATGAGTTGGAGGCTTCCGAATTTTACCTTTGGGGTACCGTATATTCCTTTTCGGTCTGATAAATTCCTGCTGAAGCAGACACGACCGAGATTTTCTGTGAAAATACAAACCTTTCGCACGCATCCCTTCTCTCCTCCGGGAAGAGAAATTTCTTTTTCGGCATCGGTGCGATACATTGTTTTCCGATAAACGCCATCAATATATACATGTGCAATATCCCGCATTTCGGGCAGATACAGCGTAGCATCGTGGTCACCGACAAGAATTTCTGTTTCATACACAATATGGCCAAAGCCTTGGTTGCATTGCTCCATGCTGAGTGGCAAGGGAGCTTCTGTGCACCGGGTGAGGGATCCGGGAATTTTGGAAATGCCTGCGAGTGTGGGATTTTCGTACAGGAAAAACTCTGTGTCTGTGGCGGTGGATTCGATCTTTTTATTTAATGCATTGCAGATGATTTTTTGCTCGGTGTAGTATTTGGGAGTTCTTCTGCCAAACTCGTCCAAAGGTGCATCTACCTCGTAGGAAGTGAGGTACACACGCATGCCGTGACGATCGGGAGGTGTGTCCTTTTCGGGAGAAACCGGGTCCAAACTGCCATTATAATATCCGAAGGTGGTGCCGCCATGGAACATATAAAGGTTTGTAAGGGATGCCCCTTCCACAGCAGTTTCGACAGAATATGCTACTTCTTTTAAATCACGGCGTTCTATGGCATCTCCCCAAAAATATGCTCGTCCGTTCCAAAGCTCTAATATGGCACCGGGCTGATTGCCGTGGTATGTTTGCAATGTGTTTAGCGCTGTGGGAGAATCCCAACGGAAGTTGACAGAGGCTAACACATCGGGCAGTGTTCCGCATGTAAGCATGCAATCTGCGTCTCCGTCTGAAGTAATCAAGGGAGAGGTGATGCCTTCTGCACGAAACAGATTCTGTAAATACCGAAGATACGCTTTGTCGTTACCGTAAGAACCGTATTCGTTTTCAATCTGCACAAAAATCACATTTCCGCCCTTGTCGTACATACGGGGTGCCAAATGCTTACAGACTTCTTTTAAATAACGTGTCATTTTTTCTAAAAACAAAGGGTGGCTACAACGGAATTGCATATCGGGATAACGAAGGAGCCACCAGGGGAAACCGCCCAGGTCACATTCGGAGCAAATATAGCCGCCCGGACGGACAATGGCGTAAAGCCCCAGTTCTTTTGCAATATCTAAAAATCTGCCGAAATCCAGCCAACCCGAGAAGTCGAAAACCCCTTCCTCTTTTTCATGGCGATGCCAGGAAATATAGGTTTCCACACAGTTCAAACCACATTCCTTCAGCTTTAGCAGACGGTCGTACCAGTAATCGGGATGCACTCGGAAATAATGAATGGCACCGGAAACAATCTTGGTTTCCTTGCCATCAATGTAAATTGCTTTTTCATCGTATGTAACCGTTTTCATATTTCATCTTCCTTTCGGACGTTTTTATTCATTATAGCATGCTGTTTTCGGAAATCCTATAGAAAAAAGTGGCGTTTATATGGACAAAGGTGCGATTTTGTGATATGATAGCTTCAAAGGGAGATGGTCAAAATAAAGTTGTTTTTTGCAAAGGGTGAAGAAAATTCGGAGTGTGAAAGCGCACGTTATATACAGATAAACAACTGCGGATGGTTTGAAGATCTGGTGGACACACATGTGGTACGCGCGTCGGGACGGATAGACTATCAACTTCTTTATATAAAAAGTGGGGAAGTGACCGTGAAAACAGAAACGGAAACATATCTTCTCAAAGAAGGCTCTGTACTTTTATATCGCCCGGGAAAGCTGCAGGATTACAGAATAGGAAAACGGAGAACAACCTATTATTGGATTCATTTTACGGGAGCGGAAGCGGAAAAAATACTGTCATTCTGGAAAGAAGTGTATTATCAGGTGGGAGCTTTGCCGGAACTGGAAAAGCTGTGTCGGGAATACTATGAGATGTACCGCACATCGGGCGACTTTTGTGATGTATACCATGAAGGATGTCTGATTGCGCTTCTGGGGCTGCTGTGCATCCAAACGAAACAGCAAAGGAATCGCCAAACAGCTAAAATTAAACCGGCGCTTCTGGCGATAGAAGAATACGCTTCATTGGACAATGCTTCTTTGGCAAAGCTTTGCTACATGAGCAAGTACCATTTTATCAAGCTGTTCAAAACAGCAATGGGCGTTACGCCCGGTCAATACAAGAGCCAAAAGCTAACAGAGCAGGCAAAACACTTGTTGCTCTACACGGATATGAAGGTGGAGGAAATTGCAAAATATGTAGGTGTGGAGGATGCTTTGTATTTCAGCAGGATGTTTAAAAAACAGACAGGAATGGCGCCGTCTGTATATAGAAAAAATAATGGGGTGCAGCTAAAGAAAACATAAAGAAAGGGTGCGGCAAATGAACCGACCCCCAAAAGTTAGACCAAAAATCTAACGATTGGGAGGTCGGTTTTTTCGTGGCAAAATATAGTTTTGAATTTAAGAGAAAGGTAGTACAAGAATACTTAGATGGGAGAGGTAGTTTTCAAACAATTGCA
>JAFQLU010000088.1 GCA_017396465.1 Clostridia bacterium
TTTTTCCGGATATTTTATTCTAAATAATCCTTCAGTTTTTTGCTTCTGCTGGGGTGGCGCAGTTTACGCAGAGCTTTTGCTTCAATCTGACGGATACGCTCACGGGTAACGTCAAATTCTTTGCCCACTTCTTCCAGCGTTCTTGCTCTGCCGTCTTCTAAACCAAAGCGGAGCTTTAATACCATGGATTCACGGGGATTCAAGGTATCCAGAACATTTCCAAGCTGCTCTTTTAAGAGCATGAAGGATGCCGCCTCAGAAGGTGCCGGAGCATCATCATCGGGGATAAAGTCGCCCAGGTGGCTGTCTTCCTCTTCACCGATGGGAGTTTCTAAAGATACGGGCTCCTGCGCAATCTTCATGATTTCACGAACCTTATCGATGGACATATTCAGCTCTTTTGCGATTTCGTTGGGATGGGGATCACGGCCTAATTCCTGCACCAGCTGACGGGATACACGAATCAGCTTGTTGATGGTTTCCACCATATGAACCGGGATACGAATGGTTCTTGCCTGGTCGGCAATCGCACGGGTGATGGACTGACGAATCCACCATGTTGCATAGGTACTGAACTTATAGCCCTTGGCGTAGTCGAACTTTTCAACGGCTTTGATAAGACCTAAGTTACCTTCCTGAATTAAGTCTAAAAACAGCATACCACGACCGACATAGCGCTTCGCAATCGATACAACCAGACGAAGGTTTGCTTCTGCCAGACGTTTTCTTGCGTTCACATCGCCTTCGGACATTCTGCGCGCCAGTTCCATTTCTTCATCGGCGTCCAGAAGAGGTACCTTACCGATTTCTTTTAAATACATTTTAACATGGTCGTCAATGGAAACGCCTTCCACGCCGGAGATTTCCATTACCTCGGCATGGATGTCCATATCTTCAGGAGGCTTGATTTCATCAAATTCCTCTTCAATTTTTTCCATTTCCTTGTCCATATCGGAAACGACTTCAATGCCTTCCTGCTCCAGGTGCTCGTAAACATTATCAATCTGTTCCGGCTCCATTTCAATTTCAGACAGGGAATCCATAATTTCCTTGTAGGTTAAAACACCGCTTGCTCGGCCTTTTGCTGTCAGCTTCTGAATGGCGTCTACTTTCTTCTGTTCGATATCAGTCACGATTGTTTCTCCTCTCATTTTCCTTTTTGATGAGTTCGTTTATTTCGCTTAATCTGCCCTCGGCAGCCAATTGGTTGATTCGCTCTGTTAATTTCTGTTTTTTGATTTTTCCTATGTTATCCTTAATTGCCACAACCGCATCTCCGATATACTCCTTATACAGAATGTCTGCAGCATATGTCTTGAGTTCGTCCGGAAGTGTGGAGAAAAACAGGGATGCGTCGCAGCTTTCCCCCTCCGACTTAAATGATAGCATAGCTTCGAATAATGCACGGTGCGTGTCGGTGGAGAATTCCTCCGGCGTAAGCTCCGCTTTTGCCACACGGAAGGCAGGATTGCTGAAAAACATCAGGTTTAAAAGCATCCGCTCTGTTTTGTAAGACGCGGTGGAAGCCGCCTGAGGCATTACGCCTGCTCTGGGCGTTTTCTGCGGCATACCCGGTACGGTTTTTGCTTCCCGTTCTGCTTTTTTGAACTCCTTCCGGTTTTTGCTGTGAATGATTTTGTTCACCTGCGCCGCGATGGATGCAACGGAAATATCCGTTTCCTTTGCAATGCGCTTGATGTAAATTTCCCGTTCCACGGGGTTTGGGTTTTCTGCTAAAATCTCTGCGGCTTTATCAATAAAATCTGCCTTATCCTGCGAGGATACAAGGTTATAGCTTTGTCGCACCTTCATGATTTTATACTCGGTTGCCGTAAGCGCCGATGCCATGACAGCTTTAAAGCTTTCCACACCCTTTTTTCTTAAGAACTCGTCCGGGTCCTTGGCACCTGTGTAGGACAACACCTTCAGCTTCACGCCGGCGGCCGATAAAATATCAATGGCCTTTGCTGCCGCTTTCTGTCCGGCTTCATCACCGTCATAGCACACATACACCATGGAGGAATACCGCTTCAGAAGCGATGCCTGATTTTCGGTCAGCGCCGTTCCAAGGCCTGCTACGGCGTTGGGAAAACCGAAGGTGTTTAAAGACACGGCGTCCATATTACCCTCGACTAAAATCAGTCCGTCCTTGATGCCGTATTGCTTGGCAACATTTAAGCCAAACAGATTATCTCCTTTATGAAACACAGGCGTTTCTGGAGAGTTCATATATTTGGCAGGGCTATCATCCAGCGCTCTTCCGCTGAATGCTATCACATTGCCACGGACATCTATCACGGGAAACATCAGCCGGTTTCTGAACTTGTCATACACATGACCCTTCTCGTTCCGCACGGCTAAGCCTGCGGTAACGATTTCATCGTTTTCAAACACGTTTTCCCGAAGATAGTCGCACATATCCGACCAGGATTCTTTCGCAAAGCCGATGCCGTATTTCGTGATAATATCGCGGGTAAGCCCGCGCCCTTTTGCATATTCCTGCGCATGCTTTGCATCTTCCCCCGGAAGATTGGCAACATATTTTTTGGCGGCAAGCTTGTTCATTTTATAAATCCGCTCCCGCTCATCGTGCTTTTTCTGAACCTCCGGACTGTATACCTCTTCCTCCAGCGTCACACCGGAGCGCTCCGCTAAAAAGCGAATGGTATCCACAAAATCCAGATTTTCGATTTTTTTGATAAAATCAATCAGGTTTCCGCCGCTTCCGCAGCCAAAGCAATAGAAAAGCTGCTTATCGGCGCTGATATGAAAGGACGGCGTTTTTTCTCTATGGAAAGGACAAAGTCCCACAAAATCCGTTCCGTTTCTGCGAAGCTGCATATAAGACGAAGCGATTTCGGGCAGGTCGCACCGCCGAAGCACTTCATCAATAGAGCTCTGAACAAATTTCGGCATATTGAAAAACACCTCCCCTTTCAAATGAATCTTATACTACCTTGTTCGACAAAAACAGGTTTTTTCCTTTTTTTATTCGGGAAAAAA
>JAFQLU010000089.1 GCA_017396465.1 Clostridia bacterium
ATGTATATTTTCAGATGTGAATATACCATATGGTCATAATCGCAAAATCAGCAAACATATGAATGATCCATGAGGGATACATATTTTTGCTTTTGTCGTCCACATAGTTAAATATCAAACCGCCAACCGCAAGACCGACCAGCGCCAGCGCAAGAAGTGGCAACGGAAAAGATGCGCCAATCATCGCCACATGATATATCGCAAACATGCACGCGCTGAATAGATATGCCGTTTTCTTTGAAACATGCTCCGACAGCTTAATAAAGGCAACAAAACGGAACAAAAACTCCTCCAGAAGTGAATTTCCAAAGGAAATATACAAAGCAACCGGAAGAAAGCCGCCCGCGGAAACATTCTGGTCTGCTGAAAGAGACGCAACCAATGCAGAATAGTCAAACCATCCCCTCGTCAGGAAAAACGCCGCCATAACAATTCCGTAAATCACCGCACCAAGACCTAAAAGCTTCAGCACGTTTTTGAGGTTCAGAGAAAAAGAATCCGAAAACACCGGCTCCCTTCGCCATTTCATAAAAATGAGCGGCAGCACAAAAAAGAGTACCACTTTGAGAGCAGATTTCACCCAGTAAGCCGGCTCTATCGCCACTTCAATAATCGCCATAAGGATGCAGCTTACAAAAACAATTCCCGTAAGCCATATCGATTTTTTTAAGGTTTGCTTCATTCAATCACCTCACGTTTGTGGTTTGTTGGCAGAATATAAAGACCGTATAATCCAGATGTCGATTCTCTAGTAATAATTCATATCAAGTTAAAACTAAAAAATATTATCTAAATTATTCATTCAGTTTTCTGAATTATCCGTATACTTACATACATCCGAACATACGTAATGATTTGTTCTTTTATTTATAAAGCTTGTTTTTGCAGAACAAACCACGCATTTCCCTTCCGTCTCAATCTTATCAATTTCTAAAGTCAGAAGATATTCAACAAAATTTTTATAAGCACCCTCATTACTTATTATTGTTCCAAATCTTTTGTAAGCTTCCGTAATACTATCTATGTAATCAGATTGGTTTATATAATCGTCATATTTTTCATGCCAAAATAACGTTGGATGAAGAGTGTTACATTTTTGACAGTATATGCCATCTATTTCAATCAAGTTTCCTCCATTGTTATTCATAATCTCTCCTCCTATTACGCCAGATTTCGACAATTTTTTCGCATCAATTCAGAACAAGCCTTCTTCTCAGCCTGTAGCTCCCTCTTTTTGAAAAGGGACCGAAAACCGGTGTTTTCAGCCCCTTCCATGTTTAAGATTCCATTATTCTGCGAAGTCGTATTCTTCGCTCATGCGGTTTTTGAATTCCTCGTATGCCATATCCAGTTCTGCCTCATCCTCAATGGGCATTAAGGTTTCAGAGCCGTCTTCCTCGATGCGCAGGGTGTAAATCAGCACTTCTTCGCAGTCTTCGTCGCCTTCATCGGCAGGCAGAAGCACTACATAGATTTCCCCGTTGAAATCAAAGGAGTCCAGATGCAAAAATGCATGCTCTTCGCCTTCATCATTCACCAGGTGCACGATGCCCTCTTCTTCCTCTGCAGGAGGATTGTTTTTCTTACCTTTTGTGTCAGCCATGATTAAGCCTCCTTCTTGAATGCTGCAAGGCTTTCTTCCACCTTGTCCAGCATTTCGCGGTATTTTTCACCTTTTGCGCATTCTTCTTCTACAACGTGAGCCGGTGCTTTATCCACAAAGCCTTTGTTGGAAAGCTTGCCTTCTACGCGTTTGATTTCGGAAAGCAGGTGTTTCTTTTCGTCTTCTAAACGAGCGATTTCTTTTTCAAAATCTACCAGTTCGCCCATGGGCATGAAAATCTGTGCACCGCCAACGATAACAGCAACTGCGTTTTCTTCGATGCCTGTTTTATCTGCCTGCACGGTAACATTTGCCGCACTTGCCAGTTTCTGGAAGAATACGCTTGCCGCGGTGAACAGCTCTTTCTGCTCGGTTACGATGAACATAGAAGCCTTCTTTGAGGGCGGAATGTTCATTTCTGCACGCTTGTTACGAACAGCCTTTAATGCTTCCATAACAGTTTCCATCTGCGCAGCCTCTTCGGGGAACGCTAAGCAATCACAAGCCTTGGGCCACTCGGAAATTACGATGCTTTCGCCAACATGAGGCAGGCTCAGCCAGATTTCTTCTGTGATGAAAGGCATGAAGGGATGCAGAAGCTTTAAGGTGTTGGACAGTACATAAGAAAGAACATACTGCGCTGTTTTGTTGGAAGCGCCTTCTGTATCGTAAAGACGCGGTTTTACCAGCTCGATGTACCAGTCGCAGAATTCGTCCCAGATAAAGTCATACAGCTTGGATACGGCAACGCCTAATTCAAACTTCTCTAAATTGTCTGTTACTTCTGCAACCAGACGGTTATACTTATCTAAAATCCATTTATCTTCCAGTGCTAATTCGGAAGCTTCGGGAACTTTCAGTTCGTCGATGGTCAGATTCATCTGTACGAAACGGGATGCGTTCCAGATTTTGTTTGCAAAGTTACGGCTTGCGGTTACTCTTTCTGTAGAGTAACGCATGTCGTTACCGGGAGAATTACCGGTAGCCAGCGTAAATCTTAAAGCATCGGCGCCGTATTCTTCGATAACCTCCAAGGGGTCTACACCGTTTCCTAAGGACTTACTCATTTTTCTACCCTGTGCGTCACGCACCAAGCCGTGAATCAGCACATGCTTAAAGGGTTCTTTGTCCATATGCTCCATACCGGAGAAAATCATTCTGGCAACCCAGAAGAAGATGATGTCGTAGCCGGTAACTAAAACGCTTGTGGGATAGAAGGTCTTAAGGTCTTTGGTGTCATCAGGCCAGCCTAATGTGGAGAAGGGCCACAGAGCCGAGGAGAACCATGTATCCAGGGTGTCGGGATCCTGACGCATTTCTTTTCCGCACTTGGGACAGTTTGCGCTATCTTCCTTGGTAACAACCATTTCGCCGCAATCGTCACAATAGAATGCAGGGATTCTGTGTCCCCACCAGAGCTGACGGGAGATACACCAATCGTGAACGTTTTCCATCCAGTTTGTATAGGTTTTGCTGAAACGGTCGGGAACGAACTGCACTCTGCCGTCTTTTACAACCTCTAATGCCTTATCAGCTAAAGGCTGCATTTTTACGAACCACTGGTCGGAGGTGATGGGTTCAACGGTTGTTCCGCAGCGGTAACACTGACCAACGTTATGTGCATGGTCTTTTACTTTTACCAAAAGTCCCAGTTCTTCTAAATCTGCAACCATCTGCTTTCTTGCTTCAAAACGGTCTAAGCCTTCGTATTTGCCGCCGTAGTGATTGATGGTGGCATCGTCGTTCATCACCTTGATGATTTCCAGGTTATGACGCTGACCCACTTCAAAGTCGTTGGGGTCGTGTGCCGGTGTGATTTTTACGCAACCGGTACCAAATTCTTTGTCAACATAGTCATCGGCAATGACGGGGATTTCTCTGCCAACTAAGGGGAGAATCAGCATTTTGCCGACTAAATCCTGATATCTTTCGTCTTCGGGGTTTACGGCAACTGCAGTATCCCCCAGCAATGTTTCGGGACGGGTTGTGGCAATTTCCACAAAACCGTCGGAATCCTTGATGGGGTACTTGATGTGCCAGAAATGGCCTGCCTGCTCGGTGTATTCTACCTCGGCATCGGAAAGAGCCGTGATACATCTGGGGCACCAGTTGATGATACGGTTACCCTGATAAATCAAACCTTTTTCATACAGGGATACAAACACTTCTTTGACCGCTTTGGAGCAGCCTTCGTCCATGGTGAAGCGTTCTCTTGTCCAGTCGCAGGAGCTGCCCAGCTTTTTGAGCTGGTTGATGATTCTGCTGCCGTACAGCTTTTTCCAGTCCCAAACCTTTTCAATGAACTTTTCGCGACCTAAATCGTAACGGGTTTTGCCCTCTTCCTTACGCAGAACCTCTTCCACCTTAATCTGGGTTGCGATACCTGCGTGGTCTGTTCCGGGAATCCAGAGCGCGTTGTATCCTGCCATACGCTTATAGCGGATTAAGATATCCTGCAGGGTTTCATCCAACGCATGTCCCATATGGAGCTGACCGGTTACATTCGGGGGCGGGATAACGATGGTAAAGGGTTCTTTTTTAGAATCCTCCTCAGGCGTGAAATACCCTTTCTCTACCCATCCCTGATACAGTCTGTCTTCTACTTCCTTCGGGTTATATGTTTTGTTGATTTCATTAGACACCGAATTTTCCTCCTAACCAAAATATAATAATACAGCCGATAATGACTAAAATTAAACCTACCGATTTCACGGTATACATGGCTTTCATTATGCTTTCCGGGGATTCTGCTTTCTTTTTCAGTGCCACAGGCACTAAAAAGTTAATGACTGCACCGAGGATAATCAGCACATAGGCTAAAATTTTCATTCTGCCACTCCTTTGTCATCTTGTTTTCCTATATATTTTTTAAATTTCTTCTGCTGTAAGAAATACAGATACGCATATGATACAATTGCCGCAATGTTGGTACCCAGTGCCATGCCCAGCATCACGTCCTTTAACGTCTCGTTACTTTCCGAGAACATCAGAAGAATCACCATAGCGCAGAACACAATCACCGTGTTTGTCTTGCCGAAAATGTTGGACTTCACAAAGGTTTTTCTGATATACAGGAAAATACCCCCGCATATCATCAGCACTTCTTTGATTGCCAGCACCAGCACAAACCAGGTGGGAACCATTTTTGCAAACAGCATGGAAACCACAACCGAGATCTGCATCAATTTATCTGCCAACGGGTCTAAAAGCTGGCCTGTTTTAGATGTCTGATTGAACTTTCGGGCAATGTAGCCGTCTAACACATCCGTTGCGCTTGCCAGGATAAAAATAAGTCCCGACAGGGTTTTGGGTTGTCCCTCTAAAATGAACACCGCGATAAAAACCGGCACAAGGCACAACCGCGCAATGGTCAGAATGTTGGGAATTGTCAAAATAAAACCTTCTTTCTTTATTGAACGATGCAATCCGCTTCCCCGTCGGACAGCTTTAAGGTAAATTCTGTTCCGGGAACGGCGTCTGCCGCATGGGAAATCAGCTTTCCTTCCTTTGTTAAGGCAATGCTGTATCCCCGGGAAAGGGTTTTTAGCGGACTGAGCGCATCGAGCTTCGCCATTTTGCTTTCTAAAAGATGCCGTTTGGTATCGGCAATTCTCATGAAAGCCTGTTCGGCGTTTTTCATCAGTCCGTCAATATATTGCTTGTGATCCGATAAGGTATCGGAAAAACAGGTAAAAGCGTAGGCGCTTGTCAATCGCTCCAAACGCTGTTTTTTCACTTCGATAAAATGCAGTAAGGCGTTTTGCAGTCTGTCCTTCTGCCCGGTAAAATAGGAAGAAAGCTCCTGCATAGACGGGCACACCAGCTCTGCCGCCGCAGACGGCGTGGGAGCGCGCAGGTCTGCAACAAAATCGGCAATGGTGAAATCCGTTTCGTGTCCCACCGCAGAAACCACGGGAATTTCCGATTCAAAAATTGCCCGTGCCACAACCTCTTCGTTAAACGCCCACAAATCCTCAATGGAGCCGCCGCCACGGCCGACAATCATCACATCGCAAAGCTTGTGACGGTTTAAAAACCGGATAGCTTCCGCAATCGCCGGCGCAGCACCGATGCCCTGCACCGCAACGGGAACCAGCTCAATTTCTGCCAAAGGATACCGTCTGCCGCTGACCTGAATCATATCGCGCACAGCCGCACCTGTTTTAGCCGTTACGATACCAATCCGTTCCGGAAAGCTCGGCAGAGGCTTTTTCCACGCTTCGTCAAACAGACCTTCCTCCGAAAGCTTTTTCTTGAGTGCTTCAAAGGCGGCATAAAGAGACCCTACACCATCCGGCTCAATGCTTTCGGCATAAAGCTGATAGGCACCGTCCCGTTCATACACGGAAATTCTGCCGCGCACCAAAACGCGCATGCCGTTTTCCGGGCGGAATTTTAAATACTGCGCATTTCCGCGGAACATCACCATTTTTATCAACCCGCCCTCATCCTTGAGGCTTGCATAGATATGCCCGGAGGAGTGGAGCTTAAAATTGGACAGTTCGCCGCAAACGATGATATCGGAAAGATAGGAGTTTGCGTCAAACACCCGTTTGATATAATGGTTCAGCTGGGAGACGCTGACGGTTAACACTTCGTGTTCCATGGCTTATTTTGCTTTGAGAACAGAGGACAGAATTCCGTTTACGAATTTGCCGTTTTTCTCATCGTGATAGATTTTGGCAATCTCAACAGCTTCATTGATGGCAATTCCATCAGGAATGTCTTCCATGAACAGAATTTCGCAGACTGCCACACGCAAAGCGGAAAGCGTTACCTTGGGAAGTCTTCCCAGCTTCCATCCGTTTGAGTTTGTTTCGATGGTTTCATCAATCTCCGCCTGTTTTTCTAAACAGGTGCCAACCACGCGTTCTACATACTCACGCTGCTTGCCGGGCTTCTCTGCGTATTCGTCAAAACATGCCATCAGCTCTTCAAAGCTGTTTTTCTGCACTTCATATTCAAACATCAGTTTAAAACAATATTCGCGTGCTTCTTTTCTTGTCATGCCCTTCTCCTTGTTCAAAGCAGAATTGTGTATACAACTCCACCTAATTATACTAACTTTAACATTATATACCATTTTGTGCAAAAAGAAAAGACTTTTTTTGAAAAAAAATGAAATTTTTCAAAAAAAATCAAAAACAAAAGGACACCCGAATTCTCGGGTGTCCCGCTTCTCTTGTGCGCACAAGAGAAAATTATTTCAGTTCAACTGCCTTCGCAACAGGAATTGCGCTACCAAGCGAGCTCCATGCAAAGATTTTCGCGCGTGTTGCAGTACCGTCATTTGCGACAGACATGGTAGCAACATTATTCTCACTTGCGAAGCTGTCAACCGCAAGCAGTTCATCGCCGTTATACAGTGCGATGATGCCGTCAAAGGTTTCCACTTCGTCAGTTTCGGGATAGTAAATAGCCGAAGCTGTTACAGTCTCTTCCAGACCGCTTGTGAATTTTAAAGCAAAGCCTGTGATTTTCACAGCTTCTGTTTCAGCAGATTTTGCAACAACTTCACCTGCTGCATTTTTACCTACAACAACCGCCTTATAGTATTTACCTGCTTCTCCTACGAAAGAACCGGTTGCATTTACATCTTCCAGCACATAGTCTACGCCGTTTTCAGATACATACAGTTCGTAAACCTTCTGTGTGGTAGCCGCAACCTGTGCACCGGTTTTCTCAGAAACAGTAATTTTGTTACCGTCTGCGGAAATGGCGGTGTCATAATAGGTTGTACCGATTTCTTCAATGGCAATGTCGTCAAATGCCATGATTGCACCATTTGTAGGACCGAAAGAGCCCAATCCGAGATAAATCTGTCCACTGACCTGTCTTGGCTTTGTGGTGAACTCATTTGTATATTCCATCCAGTCCGTTGTCACCGCTAAAGGTTTAAAATTATTAATGTAACCCCAATCTGCAGTTGACGCATTGTACCCTTCTTCACCGTCGATTTTACCATTTGCATCAACTTTCGGCCCTAAATTGTACATTCCGCCTAAAGAGCCGGTATTTGTTGTATAGGTTTCATCAGGTGCCATTTTTGCACGGAAAGTCAATCGATATGTTGTAGATGCTTTTAAATCCACACGAGTTACCAGACGACGGTTTGTCCCCGTTGCGCCGGCAGCATTACTGTCAAACGTTACCTTTAAATATTTGCCATGTGTTCCATTTGTAGCATCGTCAGATACGATTTCTAAATGCGTATATGCATCATCGCCAAAGAACAAATGATCGTACAATTTTGCACCTGTATACACCTTTTCCTGGTATGCATTATACGACTTGGTGCCGCTTATTGTTGTTGATGTGCCGATTTCGCCGTTTTCAAAATCGCCGCCGTATACGATGTTATCCAGTTTTTCCAGCTTGATGCTGTCCACGTTATAGCCGAAGTATTTGCCCTGCGCGCAGATACCGATTCGATCAATCGTAACAGGTTTCTGAGAAGCAGTTCCGTTGACACCCATCGTATCCTTGGTTTTAAATACAAATTCCACTTTCTTATCACCACTTCCGCTAAACGGGAACTGATACGAAGAACCACTATGCATATCAAACAATGCGCCGTTCACATCATCCTTAATATATAAGTTGAAGTAATAATCGATGTTCGAAGCAACATTCACATTAGCTGTCAACTTATAATACGTATGAGGCATTACGGTAACATTCTGGAAGAATACACCGCTGGTACCGGAACCGGTGCAATAAATTTTACCGTCTTTTCTGCCTGCATTTGAGCCATTCCACATATAGTATGCCTGATTGTGCCAGAAGAACTGCGCATCAAACTGATCAGAATACCAAATTTTGTCTTTGATGCCGCTTGCTGTATCCTCAGTTTTCGTAAATGCGCCGTTTGTCAGAATTTCAGTTTCCTGATTGGTTGTTGTATCCGTCACAGTTCTGAATAATGATTCTTCAGAAGGGTTAAAGAAATCTTCGTATGCGATTACATTATCGCTCACATAAGGTTCTATCACGAATTCATCCATCAGGTAAGAACCAATAGCATTCACACGGAATTCAACCGTTGCTCCGCTGTAACCGTCTGCGTCAACATCTTTTGTGTGCCAGTTGTTTGCTGTTTCACCGTCAAACTTTGCTTTTGCTTCTGCGTGCATCGTATAATTTTCCAGATAGTAACGCGTGTAGCCGTCTGCTCTGGTTTCACCAACTGCAAGATTTACTTGTTCAAACGCAGCTTTTACAGTGGAATCCTTCGGATCTGTTGTATTATGATAAAAAATAACAGACGGAGAAGAAATCACCGCATCCAGGGGTTTCAGCCATACAGAAACATTCATAACTTCACCCGGTCTGGATTTGAAGGGATACTGAACGGTACCACTGCTTGATGTCGTTGTGACCTTCAGCGCAGAAGATGAACCTAATACGCCTCCGCCTACCAATTCTTTTTTTGCGGCAGAAGTCGTACCTAAAGCTGCATCCTCAGCAGTTTCAAAAGCAAGATGGTAAGATGTCTCCCTTTCAGGTGTCTCTGCCGCAACAGTCATTGCCGGAACAAGTGCTGTGAGCATAGTAACCGACAGTAAAATTGCTAAACGCTTTTTCATGTTTTTCCTCCTTTTTTCAGATTTTTGTAATAGCTTTTTGTAACAGATGTCTCCCCAGAAATCTGTTGTACGTATAGAGGCCTATACGTATACAATTTCATTTTATCATACTTTTTTTCTTTCCGCCACACATTTCTTGCACAATTCGCGATTATTTTTCAACATTTCTTGCATAAAAAGACAAGGTGTAACAAAACAATTCATTTTGCTACACCTTGTCAAAATCTTATCTTATTTTAAATAGTCCAATGCAATCAGCTTGTCATATACCTTCTGCGCCAGTAAAGAATAGCCCACATCGCTTAAGTGCGTTTCGTCGGTATCGTCACAATATAAAGACTTGGGAATCTGCCCTTTTGCGATATATGCAAGGTCTGTATCCGTAGGCGTGATGCCTGCATCGGCCAAAGCCTGCTCGGATGCTAAATAGGGTTTCACATCCAGGAAGTTTTCGCCGAAAGCATCCTTCAGCTTTGCGTTGGTGTTATCCCATGCACTCGCCGCACCGGAGGTTAAGCCGATTACCACGAACTTTTTGCTTCCGGAGTGCGCAATCTGGGTTTCAATCAGGTCGATGAGTGCGTAAACATCTGCATCAGAATTGTCGTTTGCGGTGGTGTTTGCTGTAGTCCAGCCACCGTTGGTTCCGGTAAAGAAGATGTTCACATCGCCTTTGACGGAGTGTGCGTAAGGCACAAGCTTATCCCCTGCAGATACCGCAACCTCTTCGCCTGCTGTTTTTCTGGTAAATTTCGCCCAGTTTAACACTCTCGGCCAGACGGTGTTATTTACTTCCACGGAAAGGGTTCCTTCCACGCCGTTAATCACGCAGGGGTTCCAGCCGCCGGCGTTTACGTTTCTGGGCGTTACAACGCCGCCGTTTGAGGCTTCAAACTTGATTTCAACCGGCGTTTTATCTGCCGGAATCACAAAGTCTTCGGAAATCACGATATCCAAAGCACCCTGACGTGCCGCAATGGTGGTGGAGGTTTCGCCGCCAACACCCATGTTATACACGGTAAGTCCCGTTAAATTTGCAAGTCCTACAGGGTAGGAATAGCTTGTTCCCTGGTTTCTGCCGTAGGTTAAGCTGTCGCCCCAGCAAGCGATGGTGTTTACCAATTTAAAGTCTAATTCGCGTGTTTCTGTTTTCGGCATGAGGGTTGTCATATCCCATACAAATGCTTTTGCCAGAAGAACGCCTTCTTCTTTGTCGGTGCTGAAAGATGCCACACCGTTTTCACTCGGAGCGCTTTCCACCTTCAGCATTTTGTTGTTTTCGCCATACTGTGCAACCACCAGCGTGAAGTTCTGCATTTCTCCGTTTTCAGAGAAATAGGATGCATTCGCCGAGATGGTTTTCTCTTCGCCTTTTAAAAACAGGGCAAAGCCTTCTGCGCGAATCACTTCGGTTTCAGCGCAAATGCCATTGCCTTCCTTTGTTTTGCCGGTGATTTCCACTTTTAAGAATTTGCCGCTATAGGAAGGCGAAACGGTGAATTTACCGTTTTGGGACTGTGCCGCTTTTGCGAAGTTCACACCGTCTTCGGAGATATATAAGGTATACAGAACACTCTTCTCATCCACGCCTGTGCCGTAGGATGCTTTAGTGGTAAGCTCTCCATTCTGATTTTCAAAGCTTACGTCACAGAAATTGTTTTCGATTTCTTCCACTACCAGCTCGTCTATCGCAATGGAAACGTCTGCTTTCGGCTGGAAGTTCGTAACCCCCAACAGCACCTCGCCAATCACCTGAAGATTCTGCGTGGTAAATTCAGCGGTCACGGTTTGCCATTTGTTTGTCAGCTTCACCGTGCTGTGAATACTGTTGATATAGCCGTACCGTGCCGTTGCAGCATCGTAGCCCTCTTCGCCACTTGTCAGACCGTTTGCGTCCACTTTACCGATATTATACATAGCCGCCAGGGTTTCCGTCTGTTCGCTATCGTCTGTTACCAGCTTTGCTTTAAAGGATATGCGGTGCGCCGTGTTTTTCTTAAGGTTTAAATACCACACGCCGCGGCGGTTGTTATTGGTGCTTACCGCATCGGGATTATCAACGCCGGTAAAGTGCAGTTTCAGGTAGTCACCGTCGTCGCCGTTGGTGCCGTCATCAGCTACAACCTCTAAAACGGTATCCTCTCCGCCGCGTGCAACCACATCCACCATTTCGTTTCCGCTGTATGCATCTTTATATACTTTTGAGCCGTCTTCATTCACGGTGAGATTTTCCATATCACCGCCATAGATGCCTTCCTGCACCTTTTCGATTTTTAAATTATCTGCATACCAGATAACATAATCGCCACCGGTCACAAAGCCCACCTGCTCAAAGGGAACGCCCGTTTCACAAT
The DNA here is from genome assembly GCA_017396465.1 of Clostridia bacterium. GTDB lineage: Bacteria > Bacillota > Clostridia > UBA1381 > UBA9506 > Congzhengia. Next base: position 11,544 of record JAFQLU010000089.1, read on the forward strand.
ACACTCTTCCGGGATAGCTCTTGGTGCGGAACAGATATTCCACATGCTTGGTTTCGCCACCTGCAATTTCCACATCGGGGCCATACATATGACCGCCGGGAACAAAGCTGGACTGCTGCGAGGTTTCCATATAAAGGTAGGGTTTTACCACAATCGGATAGCTTGCATTCGCCGTAATATCCGCAGAAATGCGGTATGTGGTTCCGGGCATCAGGTTTACATTGGGGAAATACACGCCGCGCATACCACTACCTGATACCTTTACGTTGCCCTTATCCGGCTGATATGCCGACTGAGGATGGGCAATCAGCTCCGCGGTATAGGTTTCGGAGGTACCTGCCGTTTCCGCTGTGGGGTTTGTGTAAACTGCTTTAATGTTGATTGCCTTTTCTTCAAAATCCTCATAGGCAACAAATTCGTCGCTTTTCTCAAAACGGATTTCATCTTCTAAATAGGTTATATCGCTTTGCGGCACACGAATGGTCATACGGGAGGATGCACCCTCCTGCTTTTTGATCGGCGCCTGATTGCTTCCGGGATACACACGGTCGCTGATGCGGTAGTTGTCCACATAATAGCGAACATAGCCATCCGATGCGGTTTCGCCCGCTTTTAAGGCAATCTGCTCCCAACCGGAGCCTGCAGAGCCGTCTTCCTTCACCGCCGGTGTGATAGCATACAGATACACAGATTTGATTTCACCGCTGACCGGCTTCAGCCATACCGATGCGTTATAGAGGCTGCCCGGCTCTAAATACTGATACCACTGCACGCCGGCAACAGCGTTTTCCGTTGTAACGGACGCCGCACCGTTGGAGCCATGAACACCGTCGTCGGAAGGCGTGATAGCCACGTCCCATTCCCCTACTGCCAGAAAATCCGCTTCATCTTCAAAGGCAAAATGAACTGATTCCGGCATAACTGTTTCTTCTGCGCTCACAGGAAGCATCACACTTACCAGCATGCACAGCATCATCAAAAGGGATAACACTTTTTTCATTTTCTTTTCCTCCTTGGTTTTGTTATTTATCTTATTTTCATTATAAGCTTCATTCTGCCGCTTCTGTTTTGGGCTTAAGCGTTTTCATGTCCCACACAAATGCTTTGGCACAGGACGCTCTTTCTTCCTTTGGCACAGATAGTGTTGCCCCGTTTTCTTGGCTTTCTGCATAATCAATCTTCACCATCTGATTTTTCTCGCCGTACTGGGCAATCACCAGCGTGAAGTCTACCGTTTCTCCGTTTTCGGGGAAATAGTAAGACTGCGCATGAAAGACTCCCTCATGCTCTTTGAGCGCCAGGTTATATCCTTCCATGCGAACGGAATTGGTCTCTGCCAAAATGCGCATTCCTTCCGGATTGATTCCCGTCACTTCCGTTTTTACCATTTTTCCGCCAAAGAACGGAAGTACCGGAAAGGTTCCGTTTTCGGATTCTGCCACTTTTGCAAAATGCTCCCCGTCTTCGGAAATATAAAGCGTATGCAAAATGCTTTTCACGCCTTTGCCATAGGAAGCATTTGTAACCAGCTCGCCGTTTTGCAAACTTAAGCTTGCATCATGAATTTCGTTTTCTATTTCTTCTATGCTTAGGTCATCCATTGCGATGGTGATGTCCTCATCCGGTCTGAAGTTTGAAATGCCCAAAAGCAGTTGTCCCACCTCATGGCGGTTCTGCGTGGTAAAGACGCCTGAAACCTTCTGCCACTGATTTGTCAGTTTCACTTTGCCGTTGATGCTATCAATATAGCCATACTTTGCTGTGGTGCTGTCAAAGCCGTCTTCGCCGCTTATCCGTCCATTTTTATCCACCTTGCCTATATTGTGCATTGCCGCCAGATACGCCGTTTTTTGCACATTCTCCGTCACGATTTTTGCACGGAAGGAAATGCGGTATTCCGTATTCTTTTTCAGGTTCACATACCACACACCGCGACGATCGTTGGCGTTTGGTTTTACGGCATCGGGATTTTTATTCCCCGTAAAATGCAGTTTGAGATAGTCACCAAACACGCCGTTTGTGCCGTCATCTTTTATCGGCTCTAACAAGGTATCTTCACCGCCGCGCGCCGCAACCGTTGTGAGTGTTTCGCCAAAGTATGTGTTCTGATACACCTTCGCGCCGCTATCATTCACAGTAAGGTTTTCCATGTTGCCGCCGCAAACGATTTCCGGCACCTTTTCGATTTTGAAATTGTCGGCATACCAGATAACATATGTTCCCTTGGACACAAACCCGATTTGTTTATAAAGAATGCCGCTTTCGCTGTATGCCTTTCCCGAATATTCACTTGTGCGGAACAGATATTCTATATGTTTGGTTTCGCCTGCGGCCAAATCTGTAACGGGACCGTATGTATTCTCTGCCCCTTCTATGCATAAAAAGGGTTTTACGGAAACCGAATAGTTCGCGTCAGTCGTGATATCTGCCGAGATGCGGTATGTGGTTGCCGGCAAAAGAGACACATCCGGAAAATAGAGACCGCGCTCTCCGCTTCCGGCTATCAGCACATTTCCCTTTTTCGGCTGATATTTCGTTTGCGAATGAGGAAGCAAATTCACATGGTAGGTTTCAGAGGTTCCTTCGGTTGTTCCTGTGGGATTTATGTAAATAGCCGGAATTCCGCTTGCCTTTTCATCAAAGTCCTCATAGGCAACATAATCTCCTGCCGGCGCTAAGCGAACCTCGTCCGCCAGATAAAGTGCACCGTTTGTCGGCACACGCACCGTCACACGGGATACTGCACCTTCCTGCTTTTTCAAAGCAATGCTTTCGTTTCCGGGGTACACACGGTCGCTGATACGGTAGTTTTCCACCGAGTAACAAACATAGCCGTCCGGCGTTGATTTTCCTGCTTTTAACGTAATTTGCTCCCAGCCGGTAACATGTTTGCCGTTTTCGCCCACCCCTGCCGTGATGGCAATGAGGTACACAGTTTTGACTTCTCCGCTGATTGGTTTCAGCCACACGGATGCGTTATAAAGCCTGCCCGGCTCTAAATACTGATACCATTGAATACCGGCGGTATCAGAGCTTGTCTGAATCTGCGCCGCGCCGCCGGAGCCGCACACGCCGTCTATAGATGGCGAAATACTTATATCCCACGCACCCACCTTTAAAAAATCCGATTCATTCTCAAAGGAAAAATGCACCGACTCAGGCCACATCGTTTCATCCGCACAAACCGGAAGCAACATGCATGCCAGAATAAACAACGCCATCACAAACGATAGAACCTTTTTCAACCGAAACCTCCTCCTTTCCTCATTTTATTATATTGTATCACATATTTTTTAGCTTCGCTACACAATTATTGCAAAATCAGCAATAAAAATTCAACAATTCTTGCACAAAAAGCCTCTGACCAAAGGGTCAGAGGCTTTTGTTACTTGCTGATTTCTAATGTTTTCATATTGATTTTGTGAATCCTTAAGGCTTCCGACGCATCTCTTCTGTGCTGATGGGCTAAAATCACATCTTTATCCATCTTACCGGTTTCAATCCCATACCCTTCAAACACGCGGGTTTCCCCGGTTTCGGTATCTGCCATTTTCAGGTAGAAGGAACCAACCGTATGCTCTAAAAAGAAGAATATTCTGTTTTCATACACGCCAACAATCCCTAACGAAAAATCAGACATGTCTCCACTGTAATCAAAATCTTTTTTGATTTTTGCAGGAACAGTTTCTGTATAAACCACCTGTTCCGTTCCATCCTTCAGATTTTTGCGGATAACAGACATTCCCTTGCCGTAATACACCACCTGTCCGTTTGTTACAACCATGCCGGAATTTGTGCCTTTTACCAAGGCCTTTTTCATTCCGTTTTCTTTTTTATAAAGTGTCTGTCCGTCCAGATAATAATGGGCATTGCCTATCGTCACACCCTGATAATTCACGGTTTCAAATGCGATATTTTCCGGATCCATAGATATATGTATCTGTGTGTCTGCATCTCCTACCGCTGCCATGGACCAGTAGGGGTAATACTGTTCCCGTTCTGCCGCAACACCATGCTCCTGCTCGGATTCTATCTTCATCTCATAGTAGCCGTTTCCGTCTGCCGCCGTCACATGATTTCCAATCGTTACGTCGGCACCGGGCAGCTTTTCCCCGGTTTTACTGTCTGTGACATAGCCGGAAACTTTCACATACTTCGGTGTAAGTACAAAGGATTCCCGCGTTTCCTTTTGCAGAACAGACAGGCTTTTTTCCGATGGCTTATGCTCGTTTTCAAAAGCCGTAATGCTCCAGCCGCCTTCTTCTAAAAACATTTCATAAGAACCCGTTCCATCTGCAGTAGCCGTTTGATTTTGCGCAAGTATATTCTTTTTTCTGCTTAAATATGCAGAAACCGATTTTGCATGAACAACGCTTCCGGGAAGCACCTTGCCGGTATTTTTTTCCGTAACGGTTCCGGTCACCCGCATCTGCTTGTGTGGGCAGGCATCCATCGCAAAATCCGTCCCCCATTCCCCAATGGAAAAATACCAGGGAGAGAACACAAATGTAAATCCGCCGCTGATTTCCTTCACCTTTTTGCCGAAAATACTTTCCACAAATTCATTCAGTTCATCCGCCAGCCCTATCGTGAATCGGTCATAAGAATAAATATCACCTTGCACACAGAAAGAACAACTGTGGCGTACGCCGTTTTTATCCGGCGTCTGATTGTTTTCGTAAGAAGCTCCGTCTGATGAGACAGAAGTCTTTTTCTCTACAATCGTTTTTCCTTCTACGCCCAGTCCCATATCTGCCGTAATTTCCAAAATGTCCGGGCCTTCAATTTCCTCTTTGAACAAGGTAAAGTCTTTCAATCCCAGTGTTGCTTCTATGCTGGGACCTATCTCAAGTCTTCCTTCTGCATCCGCTTCCATTCCTGCGGAAAAGTCTGTGTCGGAATAGGTTTTAAATTTTCCGTCCAGAAGTTCTCCTCCGACCTGACTTTTGAGATTCGCCGTCGCTTCCACTTTGAATTCACCGCTTACCGATGCTACAATATAGGGTGTCACCTCCACGGTAATGGGGCCGGAAACAATAAATTCTATTGTGGGAAGTTCTATTTTATTTGTTGCGCCTTTATTGATAGCATATCCGGCAACAGCATCGATATTGCTGCTCACCTCCGCTTTGGCATACACGTCAACATCCAGATTTTCACCGGACAGCACCACATCCAAAAGAATGTTCATATCCATATTCAACGATGCATATGCACCTGTTTTATCTTTAAAATTCGGTGTTTCCAGCTTGAATTTCTGACTTGCAGAACCACTTGGAGACACATTCCAGTAAAGCTTTCCGTCTTTCCATTTCGCTTCTGCGGAAACTTCACCTTTGGCAGTTGCCGAAACTTCACCTTTCTTTTTCGCATCGTCTCCGCTTTTTATGCCGGAAACATCACTGACCGTATATCCGCTTTTTTTCAGTTCTGCCGCTGTAGGAGAAACCACAGCAGATATATCCATGCTATCCAGAACCTCCGAAAGTCCGGGAGCGGTTACGCCAACCGTTACCTTATCTCCATTTCGTTTCACACTGTCAATCTTCACCAGAATTTCGTCAGTCTGCCCGCTTGCAGGCATATAAAGCACATCCCCTTGTGCGAGAGAAGCCACCACCTCACAGGGGTTGGAGAATGTAACCGTTTTCTTGACGGAATCCAATGCTTCTATCTTGTTATATTCCCCGGTTTGCGCAAACTTCACGCTTTTTTTCAGAACAATTTCATTTGCCGAATTTTCACGCAACACACCAAACTGCGGTTTCGCTTTCATGGTTCTTGCAATTAACGCCGCAGCCTCGGCACGCGTTACCGTGTTTTCCGGACGGAAGCTACCGTCTTCATAACCGGTAATAATTCCTTCCTCTGCCGCAACTGCAACAGCACTTTTCTGTTCTTCGTCCGTAACATCGCTAAACACACAAACTGTGTCATTGCTTATGCCGATTCCCTGTGCAATCCATACTGCCGCCTCACCACGCGTCATCGGTGCATCCGGATAAAAATAGTTCCCTTCCCTTTGCACAATACCGCTTATAACACCACAGGTAACGTAAGGCGTGTACCAGCTTTGGGCCGCTGTATCATAAAACATGGGTTCATAGGTTTTTCCGTCATCAAAATCCCCAAGAGCACAAGTCAGGAGCTTAATAAACTGTGCACGTGTCAGTTTTTCGTTGGGTGCATAGTTACCGTCACCCACGCCGTTGATAATTCCACGGTCGGACAACATGTCTATCGTTTCATAAGCCCAATGTTCCCGGGGTACATCCTGAAACTGCAATGCACCTGCCGCTTCGGTAAATAACATGATGATAAAAAGGCTTAACGCCGCTATTCTTTTTTTCATGGTTCTATTCTCCTGAGATGATGTTATTTTGTTATAATGCAAACACTTTCCGCCGCGATGCCCTCGCCTCTTCCGGGAAAGCCCAGTTTTTCCGTTGTGGTGGCTTTCACGTTTACGCAATCTGCATCTATGCCCAAGGTTTTGGCTATATTTTCTTTCATTTGAGGAATATAAGGCAAAAGCTTCGGTTTCTGGGCAATGATTGTGATATCAATATTGGAAACCGCGTATCCTTTTTCCGTCAGCAAATCACGCACATGTGCCATCAGCTTTAAGCTGTCGGCGCCGCGGTATGCTTCGTCTGTGTCGGGAAAATGCTTTCCGATATCGCCCATTGCCGCCGCACCCAAAAGTGCGTCCATAGCCGCATGGGTTGCCACATCAGCGTCAGAATGCCCTAAAAGTCCTTTTTCGTAAGGAATCTCCACGCCGCAAAGAATCAGTTTTCTGTCTTCCACCAGTTTATGCACGTCAAACCCGTGCCCTGCTCGAACCATCATGTTCTTTCCTCCAATAAGCTTTCTGCAATCACGATATCCTCCGGCGTTGTTACCTTGATGTTGCGGTATGAGCCTTCCACCACGCGAATGCGCACGCCCAGCCGTTCCACCAGAGAGCAATCGTCGGTTGCCTGTGCCAGAATATCTTCCTCCGCCTCGTAAGCCTTCAGGATAATATCTTTCCCAAACACCTGCGGTGTCTGGATTTCAAACATCACACTGCGATCTACCGTTTCTGTGATAAATCCGTTTTCGTCTGCCTGCTTCAAGGTGCATTTCGGGCGGACGCCAACCGCCGCCGCGCCTCCTTTGGCGGCTTCCACCACCGCATTATGGATATGCTTCTCCTCAATTAAAGGTCTTGCGCCGTCATGTACGGCAACAACCGTAGCTTCCTTTGATACGGCAGACAATGCCGATTTCACCGATGCAGCACGATGTGCGCCTCCGCGGACAATGGTCGAAAGCTTTGAGATAGCATATTCTTCCGCTATACGCCTCAGCTCCATCATATCCTCTTCTCTTGCAGAAAGGATGATTTCGTCAATCAATTCACTTTGTTCCAATGCCATCAGCGTATATGCGATAACAGGCCTTCCGGCAAGCTCTAAAAACAGCTTGTTTTTTTCTGCTCCCATTCTGCTTCCCGAGCCGCCCGCCGCAACAATACAGCTGACAAATTCATTTTTACTTTTCATATCCAACCTCCCGGTGTTATTTCCGGTTTTGCTTATCCATATGAAGCTTTAAAAATTCTCCCGTGTAGGAGTCTTTTACCTGAATGACTTCCTCCGGCGTTCCCGTTGCCACAACGGTGCCGCCCTTGTCGCCACCCTCGGGTCCTAAATCGATGATATAGTCTGCCGTTTTGATAACATCCAGGTTATGCTCAATCACCAAAACCGTGTTTCCGTTTTCCACCAGACGATCTAAAACCTCAAGTAGTTTATGCACATCTGCCGAATGAAGACCGGTCGTGGGTTCATCTAAGATGTAAAGGGTTTTGCCTGTTCCCCGTCTTGACAGTTCGGTGGAAAGCTTTACTCTTTGCGCCTCACCACCGGAAAGCTGTGTGGAGGGCTGACCCAGTTTCACATAGGAAAGACCTACATCGTAGAGCGTTTGCAATTTCCGTTGAATCTTCGGATGCGCCGAGAAAAATTCCAGCCCCTCCTCCACGGTCATATCCAAAACCTCGTAAATGTTCTTGCCTTTATACCGTACCTCTAAGGTCTCTCTGTTATAGCGTTTGCCTTTACACACCTCGCAAGGAACAAACACATCGGGCAGAAAGTGCATTTCAATCTTGATGATACCGTCACCGGAGCAGGCTTCGCATCTGCCGCCTTTTACATTAAAGCTGAATCTGCCGGATTTATAGCCGCGCATTTTCGCTTCGTTGGTGGATGCAAACAGCTCACGGATATCGCCGAACACACCGGTGTAGGTCGCAGGGTTGGAACGGGGCGTTCTGCCGATAGGCGACTGGTCGATATCGATGATTTTATCTAAATTCTCAATACCCTTCATTTCCCGGAACTTACCGGGAACGGCATAGGCACGATTTAATGTTTTAGAAAGATATTTATTGATGATTTCGTTGACCAAGGAGGATTTTCCCGAACCGGATACACCGGTCACGCAGGTAAAGGTGCCCAGCGGAATTTCCACATCCACATCCTTTAAATTATTTTCCGCGCAGCCCAAGAAGGAAATGGATTTCCCGTTGCCTTTTCTGCGCGTTTTGGGAATGGGAATCTGCTTTCTGCCGCTTAAATACTGTCCGGTTACAGAGCCTTCGCACGCCATAATATCCTCTGCCGTACCCTTTGCAACAATCTCACCGCCGTGTACTCCGGCACCGGGGCCCACATCCACAAGATAGTCCGCCTCCAGCATAGTGTCCTCGTCATGCTCCACCACGACTAAGGTGTTTCCTAAATTTGTCAGCCTGCGAAGGGTTGCCAAAAGCTTATTGTTGTCCCTCTGATGCAGACCGATAGAGGGTTCGTCCAAGATATACAAAACGCCCATCAGTCCTGAGCCGATTTGCGTTGCCAGACGGATTCGCTGCGCTTCACCGCCGGAAAGTGTGCCGGAAGAACGCGCAAGCGTCAGGTATTCTAAACCAACATTACACAAAAAGCCGATCCGTTCGTTGATTTCCTTTAAAACCAGCTCTGCAATCTGCTTTTCTCTGTCCGTGAGGGTGAGGTTTAAGAAAAAGTCTCTTGCCTTTTCCACCGACAGATTGGTAACCTCATCAATATTTTTGCCTCCCACGGTAACCGCCAAAACATCAGGGCGCAGCCTTTTTCCGTGACATTCGGGACACAGCTCAAACCGCATCATTTTCTCGATTTCCGCTTTGGCGTATTCACTGTTTGTGTCGCGGTATCTGCGTTCTAAATTTCCGATGATACCCTCAAACGCCGCATAGTAACGGGATGTGCCGTAGGAACGCTTTAGATACAGTTCCAACCGTTCGCCGCGCGTACCGTAAAGAAGTGCATCCAGCGCTTCCTTGCTGAAATCGCGGATTTTGGTGTCCATGTCAAAACCGTACCGTTTGCCCAGGGCAGAAAAATACATGTGTCCCATGGATTCTTCATTATCAGAGGTTCCCCAGCCGCTGGCGGTGATACCGCCTTCGTTGATGCTACGGTCAAAATCCAGCACCAGATCCGGTGAAACCTTCATCATGCTGCCGATACCGGCACAGCAGGGGCACGCACCCATGGGGTTGTTAAAGGAAAACATACGCGGTGCCAGCTCTTCCATGCTGATGCCGCACTCATCACAGGCATAGTTCTGGGAGAACATCAGTTCTTCTCCGTCGATGATATCAATCACCACAATACCGGAGGAAAGAGATGCCGCTGTTTCTAAAGAATCGGTCAGTCGCTGTTCGATTCCCTCTTTGAGCACTAAACGGTCAATCACGATTTCCACCGTATGCTTTTTATTTTTCTCCAGCTTAATTTCTTCCGAAAGGTCGTATATCAAGCCATCCACCCGCACGCGGACATAACCGTTTTTCTTTGCATCGGTGAATAGCTTTGTGTGCTCGCCTTTTTTGCCGCGGACAATGGGTGCCAACACCTGAAACTTGGTTTTTTCGGGCAACTCCTTGATTTTATCCACAATCTGGTCGATGGTCTGCTTTTTAATTTCTTTGCCGCATTTGGGGCAATGAGGAATGCCCACTCTTGCGTACAGAAGACGCAGATAATCGTAAATTTCCGTTACAGTACCCACCGTGGAACGGGGGTTTTTGGATGTGGTTTTCTGGTCAATACTGATGGCAGGAGATAAGCCGTCAATATACTCTACGTCCGGCTTTTCCATCTGTCCCAAAAACATACGGGCATAGGAAGAAAGAGACTCTACATACCGTCTCTGCCCCTCGGCGTATAAGGTATCAAAGGCAAGGGAGGATTTTCCCGAGCCGGAGATTCCCGTAAACACCACAAATTTGTCTCTTGGGATTTCCAGATCCACATTTTTTAAATTGTGCTCTTTGGCACCTTTGATATAAATTCGTTTTTCCGACATACTTTTTATCTCCTTAGTCCGATACCGCAATCATAAACATCAGCTGCGTTGTCAGCTCCGATAATTTCTGATTGGTCTTTTCCGCAACCTCTTCTTTTGCAGTTTCATCCAGCTCTGCCAGCATCACACATTCTGCCGGTACTTCGGCTGTGCAACCGGAAACATCTGTATCCGTATGGGATACCACAGATATCGTCACCATTTTCTTGTCTGTTTCCGACGGTGATTTGGAATATTCATTCACATCCATAGTGAAAAGGGTTGCACTTTCCGTCAAAGTTCCTTCTGTTTTGATGCTCCGTTCTAACATAAAGTTCGGAACGCCATCTGTATAGGGGACGAGACGGTAACTGCCATCCTGATGCGCTGTAAATTCCAATACAGGTGCGTTTTCCGCCGAAAGAAGCAGGCTGTCCGATATCACGCGGCGGTCTTCGTCAATCAGGACTGTCAGCTTAAGCTGCATCTTTTTTTCTGCCAAATCCATCAGGAAGGTTTGCAGTGCCTCGTCGTAATCCGCCTCAAATTCAGCCTGAGAAACGGAAGGAACTAAAAGCTCTGCTCCTGTATATGTGGCATGGATATTTTTGATAATTTGATCCCACTGTGTGTATAAAAAGTTTTTCAGCGCATAGTCTGATTTGATTTGACTTACCACATCAGACAACAACCACGCCGCATCACCGGACAGAACAAGCTCTGTTCCCTGCTCCGTTTCCGTTCGGGAAAAAGCGCTGTCAGGAAGCATACGATACAGCTCCATACCATAGGTTTTCAAATATTCAGAAAAAGTTTCTTTGTCTACGCCGTCTAAGATTTTCACATCCGTGCGGATACCCTGTCTGCCCAGCAAAAGCTCCCAAAGCTCTTTTGCTTCATCGGCGCAATAATATGTTCCGTCCGTCAACGCATCAGAGCCGACATAACTCAAACCACCGTTATTCACCCGCTCTGTTTGGAACAGTTCCTGCTCACCCATACGAAAGGCAAACCGGTAAACACCATCGCCCTCTACAAGAACGGACTGCTCTGTATGAATGGAAAGAGACTCCAATCTTTCCGTCAGGTCCGGTTCCACGAAGGCACCTTCCATATCCCAGGAAATATCCGTGCTTTTCTGAAAGAAAGGCGCTTCCTCCTGCTTTTCTTTGCCATGGAGGCTGTTATAATGCGCCAGCACAATCAGTTCCTTATCCGACGGGAACAGGTAGCGATACCCGACGTATCCTGCTAAAAGCACAATGATTCCCAGAATCACAAAGAGCGTAATCCACAATCCTTTTTTCTGTTTTTTTCTATTCTTTTTTTCTTCCGCCATTTCACTCATAATCTATATTCCTCCCATTTATATCCTACTATATACTATACACCATCCGGCAAAAAAAATCAATGTGTATTTTTTGTTTTCTTCGGTTAAAAATGAGTTTTTGGGGAAAACTATCCCTAAAGGGAGGCGCATGTATGAGAAAGCCAAAGCATAATCTGTTTCTGCTTGCCGCAGGCGGCATCGTTGCCGGTTTCTTTAACGGCTTGTTCGGCAGCGGCGGCGGTACAATTATCGTTCCGTTTTTAGAAAAATTTCTGAAGCTGAATCCGCAAAAATCCCATGCCACCGCGATTTTTATCATATATGGTTTTACCGTAGTCAGCCTTTTGTTTTACGGATTTTCTCAAAGGCTTGACTTTGCTACTGCTTTCACCGTTTCCATCGGCGGTGTGGTGGGCGGCTTTTTGGGTGCAAAGCTTTTAAGCCGTCTTTCTTTTGCATCCATTCATAAAATTTTTGGTATTTTCATGCTGATTGCGGCAGGAAGGATGGTGTTTTTCTGATGCTCATTCTCATTCTTTCCGGTCTGTTCTCCGGCATCATCAGCGGCATGGGCATTGGCGGCGGAACCATTTTAATTCCCGCGCTCACCTTCTTTTCTTCCCTCGACCAACACACGGCGCAGGGCATCAATCTTCTGTATTTCTTACCTACCGCGGCAGTTGCACTCTTTGTGCACCGCAAAAACAATGCGGTGGAATGGAAGCTTGCCGTTCCCGTTATGCTGTTTGGTATCATCGGCGCCTCCTTGGGCGCATGGCTTGCCCTTGCCATATCCCCCACACTTCTCCGCCGTTTTTTTGGAATATTCCTGTTTTTTATGGGCGGATATGAAATATACAAAGGATTTCAGAAAAACAAAACATAGAATACAACTTCCCCAAAGCCGGATTTCCCCGGCTTTTTTTATTTTTTTGTCAAAAACGCGATATAAAACATAAATATATGAAGTTTTTTTGAAAAAAATCGCTTTTTCTATTTACGCCATGCGAAAAATATGGTATGATAATATAGATATATTATGAATTTCACTGAGGTGACATATTTTGAGTAAACTAAAACCCGATTATTATTACGACGACATATCTGAAATCCCCTTGCCTATGCTGAAGGAACAAGGCATCCGTGCGGTGATTTGCGATCTGGATAACACGCTGGATTGTCACGAAACACCCACACCGTCTGAAAAGGCTCTTGCCTTTTTAAACGATTTGCGTTCCTTCGGCTTTGAAGTGTGTATCATTTCCAACGGCAAGCAGCCCCGGGTAGACCGCTATGTGCAGGGGCTTGGGATTCCCTATATTGCCAAAGCGGGCAAGCCTGCAAAAAAGAGCTATTTAAAGGCATTAAAGGCTGTGAAATGCAAGCCGAAGGCCGCGGCGTTTGTGGGCGACCAGATTTTCACCGACACCTGGGGTGCCAACAGACTCGGCATCACCACCATTTTGGTGGAACCTATCAAATCCATCGAAAACCCCTTCTTCTATCCGAAGCGGTTTTTGGAAAAAATTCTGAAAGCAAACATCAAAAAGAGTGATTTACATGTATGATATTCTAAACCGGATGCATGAGCCATCCGATGTTTCGAAACTGAATCTTAATGAGCTGGAGCAATTGTCGGAAGAAATCCGCGCGTTTTTAATCGACTCTGTCTCCCGCACCGGCGGACATTTAGCCTCCAACTTAGGCGTTGTGGAGCTTACGGTGGCACTCACCCATGTTTTCGACTTTCCCGAGGATAAAATCGTATGGGACGTGGGACACCAGTGCTATGTGTATAAGCTTTTAACCGGTCGGAAAGACAGGTTTGACACTCTTCGGAAGTTCGGCGGTCTTTCCGGCTTTCCCAAAACGGCGGAAAGCGAATACGACTGTTTTAACACCGGCCATTCCAGCACATCTGTTTCTGCCGCATTGGGTCTTCAGAAAGCAAACCGCCTGGCAGGAAAGAATGAGCATGTGATTGCCGTGTTGGGCGATGGTGCTCTTTCCGGCGGTATGGCAGTAGAGGCGTTAAGCGACGCCGGCAACTGCGGCGGCAACTTTATCGTGATTTTAAATGATAACCATATGTCCATTTCCGAAAGTGTGAACGGGCTGACCGGGCACTTGAAGCGGCTTCGCACAACAGCAGGCTACCTCACCTTCAAATCCGGTCTGGAAAAGGCTCTGTCCCGTTTTCCTCTTGGCAGAAGCTTGGTTTCCGGTCTCAAAAAAATCAAGGACGTGACAAAACACATCTTAATCGGCAAAACTGTTTTTGACGATATGGGCTTTACTTATTTCGGTCCCGTGGACGGACACGATATGGATACCTTAACCCGATTGTTAAAGCGCGCAAAAACGGCGACAGGTCCCGTTCTGCTCCACGTTTTAACCCAGAAGGGGAAGGGCTATAAATTTGCAGAGGACTCCCCTGCCGACTATCACGGTGTCAGCACCTTTGAAGCGGAAAAAGGCATTTCTCCCAAGCACGGCGAACTGACCTATTCCGGCATGGCAGGAAAAACATTGTGCGAGTTAGGGCAGGAAAATGACCGCATCTGCGTGGTAACTGCCGCTATGGCGGCAGGCACCGGTATGGATGCCTTTTCCCAGCAGTTTCCTCATCGGTTCTATGATGTGGGCATTGCTGAGCAGCACGCCGTAACCTTTTCGGCAGGTCTTGCCGCAGGCGGTATGATCCCTTTTGTGGTGATTTATTCCTCGTTCCTGCAAAGGGCCTACGACCAGATTCTCCACGATGTGTGCTTGCAGAACCTGAACGTGGTATTTTTAATCGACCGCGCCGGCATTGTAGGCGAGGACGGCGAAACCCATCACGGATTATTTGATATGTCCTATCTTGCCACCATGCCTAACATGACCGTTTTTGCGCCGGCGGATTTTGATGAATTCCGCCAGATGCTGACATATGCGGCAGGCGGCTCGCATCAAGGGCCCCTTGCCATCCGCTACCCCAGAGGTCTCCGCCAGAGCGAATCCCGTTCGCCGGAAGCTTTTCTGCCGGGAAAAAGCGCGGTATATACCAAAGGCACAGATGTTTGCCTGCTCTGCGCAGGGCTTTCTCTTCGTACCGGTGAAAAGGTAGCTGAAAGCTTAAAAGAGCATAACATTTCCGCAAGCCTTGTGAATCTGCGCACCGTGCATCCCATAGACGAAGAAACCGTTCTTTCCTGTGCAAAAAGCCATAAGGTTTTAGTGACCATTGAGGATGGCTCTCTTGTTGGCGGCGTGGGAGAACGCATCTGCGCACTTCTGACCAAAAAGCAGATCAGCTGTCCCGTTTTTGTCAAAGCATTTCCGCCCATTGTGCCTCACGGAAGCCCCAAAGAGCTGAAAAAGCTTTGCAGAATGGATGATGAGGCAATCACCGAAGAAATTATTACGAGGTATTTTTCATGAATAAGATAGAACTTCTCGCTCCTGCGGGGAATTTAGAACGGCTCAAGGTTGCCATTCTCTATGGTGCCGACGCGGTTTACGCCGGTGGCGACGCCTTCTCCCTTCGCGTTCGGGCGAAAAACTTCTCCTACGAAGAATTAGCTCGCGGAATAGAATACACCCATAAGGCAGGCAAAAAATTCTACCTGACTGCAAATGTGATTCTGCACAACCGCGATATTGACGAGTTCATTTCCTATCTGGGCGACGTGAGAAAGCTTGCGCCCGATGGACTCATTATTTCCGACCTGGGTGCCTTTCAGCTGGCAAAGGAATTTGCTCCTGAAATCCCCATCCATGTCAGCACACAGGCAAATAATGTGAGCTACGCCACGGTGGACAGTTGGCACAAATTAGGCGCTTCCCGCGTTGTGCTTGCCCGGGAGCTTACTCTTCCCGAGGTGAAAACCATCCGCGAAAAAACCTCTCCCGATTTAGAGCTTGAGGCGTTTGTGCACGGTGCCATGTGCATTTCCTATTCCGGCAGATGTCTGCTCTCTACCTATATGATCGGCAGAGAGTCCAACTCCGGTGACTGTGCGCACCCCTGCCGCTGGAATTATTCTTTGATGGAACAACAGCGCCCCGGGGAATATTATCCCGTGTATGAAAACGAGCGGGGAACCTTTATCTTCAATTCCAAGGATATGTGCATGATTGAGCATATTCCGGAGCTGGTGCAGTCCGGCGTAACCAGCTTTAAAATCGAAGGCAGAGTGAAAACGGAATACTATGTTGCAACCGTTGTGGGTGCATACAGAAGAGCCATTGACGCGTATCTTGAGAACCCCGATGCTTATCAGTTTAACCCCGCCTGGCTGGAGGAGCTCTACAAAGTCAGCAACCGAGGATACACCACCGGCTTCTGGATGGGAAATCCTTACGAAAACGGCCAGGAATACGAAAACGGCGGATACTTTCAGACCTATAATGTGGCGGCCATTTCCAATGGAACCGACGAGTCGGGCCGCACATCGTTTACCCAGAAAAACAAGCTTTGCGTGGGTGATGAGGTAGAAGTCATTCTTCCCAGCGAAGAATCCTTTTCCTACACCGTAACCCACCTGATTGATGAGTACGGCACATCTGTGGAAAGCGTTCCCCATGCGATGCAGCCCTTTAGCATGGATATGGGAAGAGTGCTTCCTCCCTATGCCATGATTCGCAAAAAACTTTAGGAGGTACTTATGTTCGGTCTTTCGAAAAACGGCCGCGGTATTTCAAAAAAAGAAGCCGCGTCCCGGAATTATTTTGATATTTTAGGGCGCCATTTCTGGCATATTGTGGGAGCATCCTTTTGGTATGCCCTTTCCAATCTGCTCTTTTTCGGCGCAAGCTATGTGCTGTTTAAAGCATATCTTGGCGGCGATAATTTTGTAAAAATTGCGCAGATGTTTTTAAGCGGACAGACCTTTATTCTGCCCATTGTTCCCTTTCTTCCCCTGATGCTGACGGGACCCTTTACGGCAGGCTTTACCTATGTCATCCGCAACTATGCCAAGCAGGAGCACACCTTCCTTCGCTCCGACTTTTTTGAGCATTCCTGGAAAAATGTGCGACAGAGTCTGGTGGTTTCTGTTTTTTCCTACCTTGTGATGTATTTGGTTCTGCAGGCGCTTGTTGTGTATAACGGCATGTTTTTATCTGCCGGCATGCCCTTGGGTATTTTATACACAATCTTTGCCATTGTGTCTGTGCTTCTCATCATCATGAGCTTTTATATTTACCCTTTGATGGTCACCTTCCGCATGAGCCTGAAGGTTATTTTGAAAAACGCATGGACCTTTACCGTGATGAAGCTTCCGCAGAATCTGATTATTTTTGCATTGTTAGCATTCATCAACGGTGGCCTGTTTTATGTGACCACATTTCTCTGGATGCTTCCTGAAATCTATTTCATTCTGGCGGCGTTCCTTTTAACAGGCTTCACCTCCTACACCGCCAACTACTACATCTGGCATGTGCTGGACAAGCACATTGTGCAGTATGTAAAGCCCAAACGGGACAATGAGCGCATTTTCACCGACGAAGAGCATATGCCACCGGAGGAAGATGACGAAAACGATACATATTATGACTCGTATGATGACGAGTTTTAAGCCGGAGAACCGTGATGCATATTTCAGAAATTTATAAAAGTATATACCGCTACTGGGACGACACCACACCTCTTTACGGTGACTGCGGCAAGCTTTGCGGAAAAGCCTGCTGCGAAAGCGACGAAACCGACGAGGATGAAACGGGAATGTATCTGTTTCCGGGAGAAGAAAAGCTTTTTAAAGAAGATAAAAACTTCCGCGTGGTTTCCTCTGACTTTTCTTACGGCGACGGAAAAATTGCCGATATTGCCATCTGCAAAGGACCATGTCAGCGCGACCTGCGTCCCTTATCCTGCCGCATCTTTCCGTTGATTCCTTATTATAAGAACGGGAAGCTTACCGTGATTCAGGACCCCAGAGCGAAGCATATGTGCCCCCTGGCACAGAAAAAGGCACTTTCTTATTTGGACCCTGCCTTTATCCGCAAAACAGAGCAAACCTTCCGTCTTCTGCTTCGGTTTTCCGAAGTTCGCTCCTTTTTGATGGGACTGACGGAAATTTTGGATGACTGTTTGAAATTTGACCCTACGGAGGATTTGATATGACCGAACACACAACCATTGCCGCCATTGCCACGCCTCACGGCACCGGCGGTGTTTCCATCATCCGTATCAGCGGTGAGGATGCTGTGAGCATTGCAGACCGTGTGTTTACCGCCAAAAACGGTAAAAAGCTGGCAGACGCCAAATCCCACACTCTGCACTATGGATGGATAAAAGAAGAAGACAGTGTGATTGACGAGGTGCTTGCATCCGTTATGCTATCGCCCAACACCTTCACCCGAGAAAACACCGTGGAAATCAACTGCCACGGCGGTTTGGTGGTTACCGAACGAGTGCTCTCCCTGCTTCTTGCAAACGGTGCAAGCTTAGCATCCCCCGGCGAATTCACCAAGCGCGCCTTTTTAAACGGAAGACTGGATTTATCCCAGGCTGAAGCGGTAATTGATATCATCAATTCCCCCTCAAACCTTGCCCTGTCTTCTGCAGCAAATCAGCTGGGCGGCGCACTTTCTGAAGACATCAATCGCCTGCGTGATACTGTTTTAGAATCCCTCGCCAAAATCAACGCCAATTTAGACTATCCCGAGGAAGACATGGACGAATACGATTCCTCCGAGCTTTTAACCGATTTAGAAGGCGTGAAAAACCGCCTTGCGGAGCTGTTATCCACAGCAAACCGCGGACGGCTGATAAAAGACGGTATCGACACGGTAATCTGCGGTCGCCCCAATGTGGGAAAATCCTCTGTGCTGAATCTGTTGGCAAGAGAATCCCGCGCTATCGTTACCGATATCGCCGGAACCACCCGTGATGTCATCGAAGAACGGATTACCCTGCGTGATATTGTGCTGAACGTGTTTGACACGGCAGGTATCCGGGAAACAACGGACAAAATCGAGTCTTTGGGCATTGACAAATCCAAAGAATACATCGAAAAGGCAGAGCTTGTTCTGTTCGTCGTAGACGGCTCAAGTCCTCTTTCCGACGAAGACCTTACCCTTTACGATTCCGTGAAGGATAAAAACGTTATTATCCTGATGAATAAAGCTGATCTGGGAAGTCAGCCAGAAAACACACTCCCGGCGGAAGATACCGTGGTGCTTTCTGCAAAGACCGGGGAAGGGTTAGATGCTTTGTCCGATAAAATCGAAGAAAAATTCCGTCTGGGCGAAATTTCCGCCACAAACACCGCGGTAATTACAAACCTTCGGCACAAAGAAGCTATTTCCTCCGCTTCTGCCTCCCTTTTACGCGCTTATGACGCATTGGCAAGCGGCATGCCCCACGATATGGTTTCCATCGATTTGGTGGACTGTGCCACCCATCTGGGCGAAATTACGGGGAAGACCGTATCCGAAGAAATCGTGGACAAAATCTTTGCCCGGTTCTGTTTAGGCAAATAGTATAATCCGTTATTTTGTCCCATACATTAGAAGTATACCCCTTTAGAACACGAAAGGATGACCTGTTTTGAAAGAAATCAAAAAGCAATCGTTTATGGAGGGTGCGGCAGTTTTGGTTATTGCCCATCTGGTGGTAAAAGTCATTGGTGCCTGCTTTAAAATCCCTCTGGCAAATATTCTGCACGAAACGGGCATGGCGTTTTTCTCCCGTGCCTATAACCTGTATGCCGCCATGTTCGTTATGGCAACGGCGGGACTTCCCGTGGCAGTATCCAAAATGGTTTCGGAAAGTCTGGCAAAGAAAAATTATTTAGAGTCCAAGAAAATTCTGCGTGCGGCTGTAATCCTGCTGACCGTGATTGGTGCAATCGGCACCTGTGTGCTCTTCTTTGGTGCCCGTGCCTTTGCAGAAGGGGCGTTTCAGTCTCCGGGAACCTATATGAGCATCCTTGCCATTTCCCCGGCAATTCTGTTTATTTCCATTCTGTCGGCGTTCCGCGGCTATTTCCAGGGACACTCCAACATGATTCCCACCGCATACTCCGAGGTTTTAGAATCCGTAACCAAGCTGGTTATCGGACTTTTGGGTGCATACTTCTTTATGCAGTATTCCTACGAGCTTGCGGCGGCAGGTGCCGTGTTCGGCGTAACCTTAGGCGGTCTTTTTGCTCTGCTGCTTCTGATTTTCTTCTATTTAAGAAACAAAAAGCGCACCCCCAGCTATGACACGGAGGAAACCCGCACTACGGGAAAAATCTTCGTTACCCTGCTCACCATCGCAGTTCCTATCACCATTGGTGCAGCGGTGATGTCTTTAACCAATGTCATCGATACATTCATGATTGGTAACCGTTTGCAGGCGATTACGGTATCTCCTGAAATGTATAACACCTTAACCGAATTTTTCGGACTTTCCGCAAAGGCTGTTTCTGTCGGAAATCCGCTTACGGCAAAGGCGGCAGATGTGATGTACGGTTCCTATTCCGGCTATGCCATGTCACTCTTTAATCTGCCCCCCTCCATCATCACTTCCATTTCCATGAGCATTGTGCCTGCGATTTCTGCGGCGCTGGCAATAAAAAATCAATCTGAAGCAAAGCTGCTTACGGAATCTTCCATCCGCATCACCACCATTTTCGCGCTTCCCTGTGCGATTGGTCTTTCCGTTTTATCCACACCGATTTTAGTGGCGCTTTATAATAACGCAAGAGCGCAGGACACCTTGGCGCTTCTTTCTCTGGCAATCGTATTTGTCTGCACCGTTTCTGTTTCCACAGCAATTCTGCAGGCATCGGGACACGTGTTCATCCCTGTGCGCAACATGCTCATTGGTGGTGCTTTTAAGGTTGTTTCCAACTTTATTTTAATTGCGATTCCTTCCTTAAATATTGGCGGCGCCCCCATCAGCACCTTCTGTTGCTACCTGCTGATTGCCTCTTTGAACCTGATTTCCGTGGGCAGAATCATAAAGCCGAAGTTCTCCTTCCGCGACTTTATCTTAAAGCCTTTGGTATCCGCTTTGGCTATGGGCGTTTTAGTGTATCTTTCCTATAACCTGTTTGCACTTCTTTTAGGATGCCCCACCGTTTCCATCGGTGTGGATTTTCTGCCGCAAACCGCAATTGTTACACCGGTGGCAACCGTTGTGCGTTTTAAAACCATTCTTTCTCTGGGACTTTCCATCGGAATCGGCGTAATTGCCTATGCTATTGCAATTTTCGCCACAAAGGCTCTCAAAAAAGAAGATATCGAAATGTTACCTAAGGGTAAAAAAATTGCAAGTTTTATGGAAAGAAAGAAGCTTTTATAACATTTTTCACACAAAGACTCAAAAAAACCGTTGAAATCGAGGAAAAACCGATGAATTTTACAAAAAAAGACTATACTTTTGAAGATTTACTTGATATAATGAAAGTACTGCGTAGCGAGGGTGGATGTCCCTGGGATATTGAGCAGACCCACGAATCCATCAAGTATTGCTTGCTGGAGGAAGCTTGCGAAGCAATGGAAAGTCTGGATAAAAAAAGTCCGGACAATTTTGCCGACGAGCTGGGCGATGTTCTGCTCCAGGTTGTATTCCATGCGCGAATCGCAGAAGAAAGCGGCACCTTTTCTATTCGGAATGTGCTGAATCACATCTGCACAAAGCTGATCAGCCGTCACACCCACATTTTCGGGGACGATAAAAGCTCCAACGAAAAGGAAGCGTTAGACCTTTGGGAAAAGAACAAAATGGCAGAAAAAGGTCTGAAAACCCAAACGGAGCTGATGCGGGATGTGTGCTCCTATCTGCCCGCCTTGATGCGTGCGGAAAAGGTGCAGAAAAAAGCCGCAAAGGTGGGCTTTGACTGGGAGAATATCAAAGGCGCCCAGGATAAGCTGGCAGAGGAAGCTAAAGAGCTTCAGGAAGCCATTTCAGAGTCCGATTTAGCTCACGCGAAGGAAGAACTGGGAGACCTGCTTTTCTCCTGCGTGAACGTGGCGCGTTTTTTAGGCGTGAATCCGGAAGAAGCGCTTCACGAAGCAAGCAACAAGTTTATCAACCGTTTTGAAAAAGTGGAAACCGCGGCAGCGCTGGAAGGCAAAACCCTTTCCGACATGACGCTTCCCGAGATGGACGCCATCTGGGACAGAATCAAAGCGGAAAACAAACAATAATTTTGTTTATGCTATATGGTCTTTAGGCTATATAAGATTATATCAATATTTTAATACTTATAGGAGGAAGAATCATGAATAAGACAGAATTAGTAGCAGCAATGGCTGAAAAAGCAGGTGTTTCCAAGAAGGACGCTGAAAAAGTTTTAGGCGCTTTTGTTGACGTTGTTGGCGAATCCTTGAAAAAGGGCGACAAAATCCAGCTGGTAGGCTTCGGTACCTTCGAAACAAGAGAAAGAGCTGCAAGAGAGGGTAAAAACCCCCAGACAGGCGAAAAAATCAAGATCGCTGCTTCTACAGTTCCCGCATTTAAAGCAGGTAAGGCTTTAAAAGATCTCATCGCAAAATAATTGAACCACCACATACAAACAGCTTCGGGCAATGCCCGAAGCTGTTTTGCGTTATATGGTGCGTACTATGCCGTTTTGCCGCAATATCATTGCAAAGCTTCTATAGCAATACAACAGCATTCACTTTTATTTCTTATGAAGCAAAAACACGGTGCGGTTCCCTTTTTCGGGGAACCGCACCGTGTTTTTCTTCGTTTTACTTGGTTACCGTAACCTTCGTTGAAACGGTTTTCAGTATGCCTTGCTCGATATAATAATATGTGATTGTTGCTTCGCCTGCCGCCTTTGCGGTAACCTCTGTCGTTGTTGCCGTTGCCACATTGGGATTACTGCTTGACACATACCTTTCTACCATGTTCATGGGATACAGCTTTCCTTTTCTGGTGTAGCAATAAGGAATATTGCTCACGGTTTCGCCTGCGCTGATTTCGATTATATCCGTCGCCACAATGCGCTGGAGACCATACTTGAAATTCTGCGCGTGTGCCTTTGTTACGCCGGCATTTTCGATAATTTCCATAGCTTCCGGCTGCCAACCTTCTCCTATGGGAGGCGTTGCATCCTCAAAGCGGATATTGGTGCCTGCGTTTCTGTGATTCATGGTGGTGGAATAGTTATCCCTTACCGTAATATCATGAATGGAGGATGTCCAGATATGAAGCCACACAGGTGCATTATTGTGAGAACCCAGCTTTCCGGTCCACACCGCGTTCATGGACATATCAATAACATTTTCAGAAATTTCCCAGAACGCAGAGCCTTCGTCGGGATAGATGGCACCGTGCATGTTGCCGATATCCTCAAAATAGTTTCTGGTGAGCTGATTGAGGTTTTCGTTGGTGCCGCCCGTCATACCGATGGTATAAATACCGCCGCCATCGTAGAGGTTATCATTCAGCACGCCGTGAATATAGTTTTCGCCCAGCACCAAGTTTTCCGTTGCGGTACCGGTATTTTCATGACTCGACCAGCCGTAACCGATATGCATACCGGAATATGCACCGCTATAGATTTCGTTGTGTACCACGTTGGTATTTTTGGG
>JAFQLU010000090.1 GCA_017396465.1 Clostridia bacterium
ACGATGATTTTTACGAATTCTTCACGGGTTACCGTGTCGCCGGGGTAGAATTTTCCGTCACCTTTGCCACTGATGACACCCTCGGATGCCAGGTATAAAATGCTTTCCTTTGCCCAGGGAATCTCATTGATATCGGAGAAGGTAACCGAGGGTTTGCTATCTTCCGGTTTTGTTTCTGTACCGGTGGAAGGTTTTCTGTTACCGCCTGTGCTTCCACCACCTCCACCGCCGCCGGAAGAAGATGAACCGCCGCCGGAAGAAGATGAACCGCCACCGCCGGAGCTTCCGCTTTCGGCATCTTCCGCTATTTCTTCAGCATATGCTTCGTATGCTTCTTCAATATCTTTAGCGTTTTCCAAAGAAGCTGCGTTCTGCTTCAGTTTACGGCTTACGTTATTCATCTGCGAATCGGAAAAATCTTCGGTGATTTCCGTGTTTAAGTCAATACATCCGCCGTTATAGTGAGAAAGTGCTTTTGTAACGGTAGCATACCCTACTTCGTCAATCATGGCAAGAAGCATTGCCGTGTCGAAGGCTTTCTGCACATCCTCTGTGTCAAAGGATGGCAGATTTAACGTGCTCATTCTCTTCTGCACCCACTCGGGGTCCATATCCAGCTTTTCATCACTGTAATAGGTCAGGTCTAAATCAAAGATTTCTGCGGTTTCTGAAACAACTTTCGCAAAATTTTCCGCATCTGCCGTTACCAGCTCTGCGGCACAAAGGAGGCGCTCCATTTCAGGCTCAAACACTTCTGCAAAAGCCTTGAGCTCTTCCTCTGTGGGATTTTCGCCCGGCACCGGAAGCTCTAAAGCCTCAATGCCTGCGTTGATGTTGTCCTTCACATCGTCGGAATAATCAAAATAGCCCTTCAGGTCAAAATCCACAATGCCGCCATCTGCGCCGTTTTTGAGAACCAATTCCAGTTCATCCGCCGTTGCCAATGCCAGGGACTTATAAAAAGCACCCTTGTCTTTGCTGTTTACAAAGAGGAATTCTGCCGAAAATGTATCGTTAATCACAACATGATATTTGCCGGTTTCGGCATCGGTATCTAAATCAAAGCTATCGAAGGTGTATACATTCCCATCTTCCTTTGCTTCATAAACGTTTTCCTGCCAGATGTGCAGGAGTGTATCTTTTTCCGGATTATATACCTTCAGAGTCAGGCGGCCGGAAAGAGTGGTTTTCACGGAGATTCCCACAGTAAATACCTGAACCTCCGCTGTGATTTCCACAACATCTTCCGCATAAGCCGGCACTGCCGCAAAAAGAAGAATCGTGGAAAGTATCATCGCTATTATTTTTTTCATGTGCTTTTCCTCCTTTTGGGTGCCTTACCTGATCACCAGAACCTGTGCGGCGCGAGCGGAATAATCCACGTCGGTTCTTACAAGAACCAGATCGCCCTTCATCAGGTCTGCCGGGGTTGCGGTTTTGGATTTCTTTATCTTAGAATCGTATATGGTTACGGTTGCAACAGAGGTCATCACATCGTATGTTTTTGCATCTTCCTCTGTGCTCATTGCAAACTGCAGAATGCGGTTTTCGGTGTCTACTGCGTTCACGATACCAACTGCCGCACCTTCCCCTCTTCGCTGATCGTAGCTTAAGTCAAATTCCGGGAATGTGAGCCATGCATCCTGCGCCTTCTCGCCTTCCTGGTTTGCACGGTATACCACGTTAATCTGGGTGATATATCCGTCACCGTTGGTTCCCACCTGGATGACGTCACCTTCCTCAAGACCGATTTTGTCGAAGGAGATGCCATTGGATGCATAGTTATATATCACGCACTTGGAATACTGAATGGTTTCGCCAACCAATGCATATTTTTCTGTGCCGTTCATTTCAATATAAAGCTTCGGTCTTTCATTTCCGTATTCATCCATACCGGAAGCAATTTTGGAAACCACGCCGAACTGGGATCTGGAGGTCAGAGCAACACTGCCGATATTACCTACGACCACCTTATATTCGCCGCTTTCCACCTTGCTGGTGCTTCTGCCGCTGTTGGAGCCGCGAAGCAGCAGACAGCTTGCCACGTTAATATCCTGACCAAAGGTGTTGTATGCAAAGTATCCGTCGGACACTCTCTGCCAGTAACCGCCGGGAGTGGTGGGCATGTAGTAATACTGTACCAGGCTGTTTACTACCGCATACTCATCCATTTTTTCCAAAAGCTCGTCACGGGAGGGTGTTTCAAATATGATGCAGTTGGAATTTACCATAAATTTATTTTTAGATAAATCACCATACTCATTGCACATACCGTAACGAGTGGTGAAGCTGGTGCCTTCCGCAACCAGGTTCAGGTTTCCGGCATCGGCGGCTTTGGAGTAGTTGCCTTTGTTCATAGCGGCTGTGTCGATATAGGTCACTTCGCCGTTGTTTTCCGTAAAGAGAACAACCTCGCCCACAGGGATACGGCTCTTTGCATCTGCAAGACCTGTCGCGGTTCCCACATTGATGCGCTCGCCGTCGATGTTCACTCTCTGGGAGGTGGGGATTTCCAACCACTCGGAATCCTGGGTGAAGATTTTCAGTTTAATCGTTGAGGAAATATCATTCTCTGTATCCACGCCGGCAACAAAGCCATAGGTCAGACCTAACTTCACGCCACGGTCGTAGTTTGCGATTTTCCCTGCGCGGTCTAAATAGAACACGCCGCTTACGCCGGCTTTGATTGTGCCCAACTTTTCTGCTTCGATATATGCTTTCAGGTTGTCTGCAAGCTCATAGTATGTATCGCCAATCAGGTATTTGTCGTCAGATACTTCGTCAACGGTGCCGTCCACGGTTTCTGTCTGGATATAGATGATTAAAAGCTTATAATCATCGTCATTTGCAGATTCCATCACAGTGAGCACATCGTCCTTCATGACAGAGCCGATGCTTTTGCCGTTTCCGTCCATATCATAGATACGGACATCGTCTTCCTCGGTGTCTGCCAGAATTGCTTCGTTGGTATATTTATCGTAAATCTTGTAGTTCTGGCGGTCAACCGCACCTACCACAATGTTGCGGTATTCATACACGAAGAGCACATCCACGGCATCGTTTCCGTTGTTATCCAGCCCTTCGATGTATCCGTTTTCGGGGAGAATATTTTTGATTGATCCGTATGTATTAAAGCTTTTGCCGTTGTAAATAACGGTGAGGTTATCGCTGTCTACGTCAATGTGACGCTCTTTGCTTTCTTCATCCTCATAATAAATCGCACTTGTATTGGATTTTTCCGGAAGGAGGTCTTCTGCCTGCAGGGTAAACACCTGATTCTTTTTCGCATCTTCTTCCAGATAGATGATCTCCAGTTCTCCGTCGTCTGTTTTTTCGGCGTATGCCGTTACGCTTCTGCCCAAAAGAAAAGCATATTCCTGCTCGGGCGTATCATACACGGTATTTTCTATTTCAATCTGATATCGGCTGATTCTCTCGGAGCCGGAAGCATAAAGACGCGTGTTTTCGTTACCGGTTACGATACCCTTTAAAAGCTTGATGCCATAAAGCTCTTCTAAAACAGAAACGCCTTTCTGAAGCTGCACATCCCCGTTGCCGTTTCCATCAAACACGCGCTGCACCACGGCATCAGCTTCTAAGCTGCTATCGATAATCCGATACAGGTCGCAATACGGAATGGGGCTGTTGCCGCTTCCGCGCAGGCCTTCCAGCATGCCGTATTTATTGGCGGTATAAAGATACCCTTCGGGATAGCCGCCGTTTCGTACAGCAAACATCTTGTATCCCATCGCATTCACAATAAAGGTGACCGCTTCGTTATAAGTTAAAAGGTCGTTGGGGCGATACATTTTGTTTTCGTCGCCGGTAATGTACCCTGCTTTGTAAAGCGCGCTGTATGCACCGGTCTGTGCATCAAAAGCGCTGACATCCAAAAAGGGCGTGGTACCTGTTCCGGAAGGCAAGCTGCCGAATTCCAGATAATCCGTCAGGATGCCTATCATATCACCACGGGTCAGATAGTCCGCGATTTTTTCTGCCTCCACGGTTTCTATCAATCCAATGGAAGAAAGCTTCTGCGCTGTTTTATAATCCTCCTCCACCGGTGTGACGCCGGATGCAAGCGGATTTTCAGCTACTACCTCTTCTGCAAACACGCACGAAAAAGCGCTTGCCGCCAAAAGCATCACCGCTATCAGCATCCACGATACCGTTTTTCTTAGTTTACTCATACTCGTCCCTCCGTTTTCTCCGCACCGCTGACACCGCAAATCTTGACTTGCCTTTTAAAAAGGGCAGGAAAAGAATTTGAAGGTTTCCGTGTGCGGGAATCCTGTTTTTCTTTGTATCGGAAAATTTGCCTGAATTGTTTAATCTTGCATATTTCCCTGTTTTTTCTGCTTGACAATTGTAATATTCTATAGTATTATTGTACTTGTTAGAGAAAAAAAATGAAATAGCATATATTTGAAAAAGATTTGTCATTTATTTGCACGGCATAAAAAGGATGTGAAATTTTCGATGAACAAAAAGATGTTTTCCCCCTATATCCGCATTGCAATGAACTCCCGGATCCTCGCTCCCTTTTGTGTGAACGAGCGCGTGATATTTGATTACGAAATCATTCTGGTTCGCGGCGGCACCTGTAAGGTCACCATTGACGGCAAGGTGTATATCGTGGAGAAAAACGATGTGGTTTTCATCCGTCCCGGCGTGCTGCACAAGTTTGAAAGCATCGAAAACTCCATTTTCATCCAGCCTCACATCCATTTTGATGTGTATTATACGCCAGAGAGCGAGGAGCGCACCGTTTCCTACCAGACGAGAGAAACCATGTCGGAGCATGAGCTTTCCCTGATTTCGGAGGATGTGTTCCAAGATGTTGCCATTCCCTGCGTGTTCCGTCTACAGGACATGAGCGAATTCAAATCTGTCTTTTTTGATATCATCGATATTTTCCAGACCAAGTCCGACAACTTCGAGCTTGCCTACAAAGCAAAAATGCTTCATCTTCTTCAGATGATTCTCGCACAGTTTGATAAAAAAGAACAGGTGGAATCCGGAAGCTCCGATAATGTGATATATGCCATAAAAAACTATATTGACAACAACTTTCAGTCCGTTATCACGCTGGACTATCTGTGCCATCAGTTTTATATCAACAAATTCACCCTGATGCGCAAGTTCAAAATTCTGTTCGGCGAAAATATCATGGCATACTATCGCAACAAGCGCCTGATTTACGCGAAAGACTCTCTTTCCCGCACAAATCTATCCGTATCCAACATCAGCGAAGCGCTGAATTTTAACGATCTATATTCCTTTAGTCGTTTTTTTAAATCCGCCACCGGGTATACACCATCCGATTTTCGGAAAACGTTTAAAGACAAATAAATACTGATAGAATGCAGGAGCTTTTCGGCTCCTGCTTTTTTATGGGTTCTCTTTTTGGGCGGCTCTGTACTCCGCCGGTGTCTGCCCGAAGGCTTTTTTGAATTTACGGTGCAGATAGCTTTTGTCACAAAATCCTGTGAAAGACGTGATTTCCTCCAAGGATTTATCGCTTTTTTTCAGCATAAATTTGGAAATCGCAAGCCGTTTGCGGTTTACAAGCTCTGTCAGCGTGGTATGAAAAATCCGCTGAATCTGCCGTTCGGTGTGGCGGTTACTGAAATTCAGCTTTTGCGCCAAGGCAGAAAGTTCAATATGTTCAATATAGTGACAGTTGATATAGTCTTCTATGATGACGCGAATCCGGGTGTCGGATTGATACTGCTGCTGTTCCTCCCGGATATCGGCATATTCTGTAGAAAGCTTCAAAAGCGCCATAAACAAAAAGGATGCGGCAACCGATTCCGTGGCAGAATCCATGTAAGATGCCGCCTGCTCCAAAAAGGGTTCATACAGGTACGTGCCCGGAAAAACGCGCGCTGTTCCCTCTGTGGCAAACGCTGAGAAAAACTGGCGGAGCATCCCGTCCTCCTTCTCATTCTCCGCAGGATAAAACCGAAAGCAAAAGCCGTACCGTTTAGAGCTTTCATCTAAAAACACATAGTGGTACCGTCCCGGCGGAATCACACAAGCATCCCCTGCACGCAGGAGAATTTCCTGTTCTTCCACCGTTATCCTCATTTCTCCTTCTGCCACGGCGTACAGCTCATAAAGAGAATGGTCATGATAAACGGGGCTTTGGGTCAGCCCTGCCACAAACTCGTTTCGCAATATAAAATCGCAAAGCATATTCCCGCTTTTCCATTGCAGTATTTTAAAATCATTTTGCTGTTCCATTGTACAAATGCGACATGAAACTGTTTTTTTCGTCGCTTCTCCCCATTGTGCTTTTTTTCGAATCATTTTATAATAATTATATAACTTTTCTGCTTTTTTTGCAACAATCTTTTCTAAAAAAGGAGTGCATAATTATGACATTTCAGGAAAAAGTACGCACCGGAATGCCATTGTGTGGTGCACATGTGCATGTATGTGATGTAATTCCGACAGAAATTTTTGCATCTCTTGGCTATGATTACATCTGGATTGATATGGAGCATACCACACTTTCTCCCGAGCAGGTACATCATCATATCATCGCAGCAAGAAACGAAGGTAGTGCCGCTGTTGTGCGTGTTCCCGTTCACGACCTTACCATAACGAAGCGGATTATGGAAATCGGACCTGACGGGATTGTGTTCCCCATGGTCCACGATGCCAAAGAAGCGGAAGAGCTCCTCTCATGGACACTATATCCGCCTTCAGGCGCCCGTGGCTGCGGTCCTAAAGCTGCAGTACGATACGGTATTGACAATGAGCCGGACTTTTATAGAAACGGTCACAAAAAAACCTGCCGTTTCATCCAGATTGAACAGAAATCCGCCGTAGATGATATCGAACGCATTGCATCCATTTCCTACATAGACGGATGCGTGCTGGGACTGCTCGATTTATCCGGCTCCCGGAATGCTTTAGGTGATATGTACACAACCGACAATCTTTCATTAGCAAAACACGTGGCAGACACTATGAAAAAGCACGGCAAAACCGCCGGTATTTCCACCGGTGCAACTGACACGGAAACACTTACCATGCTTCACAACATGGGCATCAACATGATATCAGCCGGTGCCGATTTTGAATATGTTGTGAAACTGGGCAGACAGACAAAAGAGCTGATGAAAAAGATTCAAGGAGGTAAAAAATGAGAGGCTCCAGCTATGTAAACCACAGACCCTATATTCCTCACAATCGTTCTGAGGAGCAAAACAACCCTTACATCTGCCGTCTGGCACCCTTTGCCACCGGATTTACCTTTGAATGGTTCGACCATGCAGATGACGGAGAGCACACGCTGTTCTATCGCAAGCGTTGGGGCGACAGAACCATGACGACTATGGCTATTTCAGAAGCCGTCATCACCGTAAACGGTTTGGAAGAGCATCAGGAATACGAATTCTATATTGAAAGCAAGCGTGGAAACCGAAGTTTTCTTCGTCCCCTTCGCACCGATACACCTCCTGTAGACTGTGCGGTAATCAACTATATCCATCCCGAGGATAACCAGTATTTCTTTAGCGGTCACTACTTTGGAAGTCCCACTCTGACGCGATGTCCGAGCGGCAAAATCGTTGCCGGTATGGATGTGTTCGGAAACGGTTCGCAAAATATATCTATTTTGTTCACTTCTGAGGATAACGGAAAAACCTGGTGGTATTTAACCGATATGTATAGCTTTTTCTGGTCTACGCTGTTTGTGCACAAAGACGTTTTGTATATGCTGGGGCTTTCCACAGAAAACGGCAATCTGCAAATTGTTTGCTCCCACGATGAGGGCAAAACCTGGTCTGCTCCCGTTGTGATTTTCTACGGAAGCAGTGCAAATTGTCCCAATGGTGGTATTTTAAAAGCTCCTATGCATCTGTATCGTCACAAAGGAAGACTCTACACCACCTGCGAATACGGCGTGTGGTATAAGCTTTTATATCCCGGTATTATTTCTATTGCCGAAGAGGATGATCCCATGATTCCGGAAAACTGGGTATGGAGTGAGCTTCTGCGATATGACGGCAAATGGAAAGAGGAAACAGGCACGCAAAAGGATACAGTGGAAGCAAATATTATCGCCGACCGTTCCGGTCAGTTGTACAGCTATATGCGCTGGAGCGTTAACAAAATTCTGCGACTGAAAATTGATGACACCGACCCGGAGGCGCCGCCTGTGTATGACGGCATTTTAGATGCCGAGGTTTCGGACTCTATGTTCCGCATCATTGACTACAAAGGGCGCTACTACATGATAACCAACAAAGGCGTCGGTCGGTTTATATTATCCCTTTATGTATCCGATGATTTAAAGCATTGGGAATTGGTAAAGGATATCATGGATTACAGTCATCTGCATCGTGGAAAATACGGGTTCCAATACCCTGCATTTTTAGCTGAGGAGGATGGAATTTCCCTGATGCTCCGTTCCTCTTTCAATGAAGCAAACAATTTTCACAATGCCAATTATATGTTGTTTACAAAATTAGATAAATCTATATTCGAAGAGGAGAAATCAAAATGACATTTCAAGAAAAAATTAGAAACTGCGAAAACACCTTTGGACCTTTGGTACATTTAAGTGACGTGATTCCTACGGAAATTTTCGCAGCGCTTGGTTATGACTACATCTGGCTGGATATGGAACACACCACGCTCACCTGCGAGCAGGTGCATCATCATATGCTGGCGGCAAGAAACGGCGGCTCTGCCGCCATTGTCCGCGTTCCCGTTCACGACCTTACCTACACAAAGCGTATCATGGAAATGGGACCCGACGGCATCATTTTTCCCATGGTGACAGGATATGAGGATGCAAAAGAGCTCCTTTCCTGGACGCTGTATCCTCCGCTGGGTGCCAGGGGCTGTGGTCCCAAAGCGGCTGTGCGGTACGGCATTGACAACGAGCCGGATTTTTATAAAAACGGACATGTCAAAACCTGCAGATTTATTCAGGTGGAATTAGAATCTGCGGCAAGAGAGATTGAAAAAATCGTGACCATTCCGCACCTCGACGGTGTGATTTTAGGTATGCATGATTTATCCGGCTCTATCGGAAGACTGGGTGATGTGTTCTCAAAAGAAAATTTGAAGCTGGCACAGCACACGGTGGATGTTTGCCGTGCAAATAACATCACTGTCGGTACCGCAACCTTTGCCATCGACAAAGAAACCCTCACCCGGTATCATGATATGGGCATGAACATGATTACCACCGGCTCGGATTATGATTTTATATTAAAGCTAGGAAGAGAAACCTTAGAAACCATGCAAGGTATTATGAAATAAGCAAGTATACCAAAAAATCCCCCGAAGTAATTCACTTCGGGGGATTAAAATATTTATGTTTATTTGATATCTGCTTTTACTGCGGTTGTCAGTGGCACAACATCTGTTAAGCCGTTCCAGAAGAACACTTTTACATAGGTTGCATCGGTTAAATCAAAATCTTGTGTCGCAGAAACGGGAACGAGCGTACCTGCTTCTGTTACCGTTACGTCCACATCGTCAACAGATATCAGCTCTTTGCCGTTATAGGAAGCAAAAAGAATTTTACCGCTCATGGCTTTGCCTGCATACAGTCTTGCAGACTTAAAGTCTGCGCCTACGAACATTTTCACCCAATCTTCGGTGGTTTCAGCCACCGCAGAAACTTTTGCCCCTGCGTTGCCTTCTGCGTCCACGGGAGACAGGACGAAGGTCAGTTTTTTGCCGATAGCCTGTTCGGGAACGGTGTAAGAACCGCCGCGCGCTTTAAAGCTTCCGAAAGATGCGCCGTTTTCGTCATATACACGAACAATAGATGCACCTTCCTCGTGTCCTGCAGGATCTGCAAAATTGTAGGAAACCGTGAGCTTTTCGCCGGGGTTTGCCACGCCGTTTACTTTGAAACCGGATGCTTCAGGTACGGGTTCATGCGCTTTTTCTATTTTCACATCGTCTAAGTAATACGTCGCTCCTGCGGGATTGGAGCCGTTATAGAGGAAGTACATAAAGGGCTGTCTGGGCAGAATCAGGTTGGATGCTGCATTTTCTTTTCCTGAAATAAAAGGAAATTCGCTGTAGATGTAGGTTTCAAAATACTGCCATTCGTTGGTCATTCTCCACTGCTGTGTATCCATAATATTTTCGTTGTATATCCAACCGCCGGAAACCTTTTCGTATGTACCGGTATAGAATTCGTAATCGGGAACTTTATACACTTCATTGCTCTGCGTGCCTGCTTTAGATGTTCTGTCCAGTACCAATGCAAAAGGAACAGATTCCCCATCGGCAATTGTTGCATCCTTTGCCCAGAAGGACAGTTTGTAATATTTGGATTCTGCAGGATCTAAGCTCAAAGCCTGCAAAGGTCTTCCCCCTGCATTTAATTGTACCAGCATGCTCTTTGTGGAGTCAGAGCCTTCCCTTACCTCATCACTTGATGATATGGTTGCTCCGTCACCAATCCAGCCGTACACATCGTAGCCGGTATTATTTACTGTCGCACCGGCACCTTGTTGGTTCAGCCATCTTACGGAATAGCCGGATGCCTGCTCGAAACTTCCGTTGGTGATAGGACCGCAGTCAATCAACTGAATATCATCCATATCCATGTCCATATGCATAGGCATCCACATGTTACTCTGGTGCGCCTGGAAGACGATACGAACTCTAAAGGGTACACCTGCTTTTACAGGTTTTGCAAATGTTTTAGCATCAAAATGGAAGTTGATTTTCGCTTCGTGCCATTGACCATCTAACAGTATCATATCTTCTACGGGATATTTACTGGTCGGCCAGTTTGAGGATGCATACAAACCGTTTAAGTCTATTTTTTCATTTGTGCCTGTACCGTTA
Organism: Clostridia bacterium; assembly: GCA_017396465.1. GTDB lineage: Bacteria > Bacillota > Clostridia > UBA1381 > UBA9506 > Congzhengia. The sequence continues at coordinate 10,834 of JAFQLU010000090.1, forward strand.
CCAACGCCCCATTTAAAATACACGTCTGCACCTTTTGCGCCTGTAGCTGTACCGCAGGTTTTGTTTGCGTCATACATTTCGTTGACTCTGTAGCGGAAGGTGAATTCATACATACGATTGGGAAGCGGATAGATATTGGCATGTTCTGCACCGTTGTATTCCAGTTCATTCCAGGCAAATAAACCATCAGGGTTTGCCATATTTAAATAGGTGTTGCCGTTTTCTGTTTTGGTAGATACCAGGAATTTGTTGACACCTGCGTCATTGTGTGCATAGAAACCGGTAGTCTTACCGTTTTCGAAATCACCGTAGGCAAGTAGGTTTCGACGAAGATTTGTATCTTCTATCGTCTGATAGTAAGGTTCGTATACCATTTCGTCAAAATAGAAGTCTAAGCTATCTGCACCGTCTACCAGTTTGGTTTCGTCTACGATAAACGCTGCGTTGCTGCTTGCACCGATACGGAACAGAACTCTGTAAATCTTGATAGAGTCATAGTCGATGGTGTTTCCGTTTAAAGGAGTGGAGCCGCTGACACCATATGCTAAATCTTTGGACCAGGTAACCTTGCTTTCGATTTTCTGCCATGTGCCGGGGGTCCAGTTGATGGTCGCAGGCTGTTCGTACCAACCGTTGAAGGTCTGGTCGCTCTTTTCACCGTCTGCCGTCAAAGTCGTACCTGTGAGGCTATATATAACGCTCACATTGTTGGTTCTGGGAGTACCGGTTGCCATATAAACCATCAAAGAGGATTTCATGGTGGAGCCCATGACAACGGGAATGTCCTGAATTTTCACAGCTTCCACGAAGGAGTAGTTTGCATCTTTGGGCGCAATGGACACGCCGTATACATAACCACTTCTGCCTGTGGGGTCGGCTTTCACGCCGTGCACCGCACCGGTGCTGTTGGACAAAAGACCAAAGTTTGCAGGCGTGCCGTTTTCTAAATCTTCATAGATATAAGGATATTCTGTGTAAGGTGTTGCTTGTGCAGAAAGTGCAAACAGAGTTGTTGCAAGAAGTGCACAAACTGCCAGGAGGGAAATGATTTTTTTCATTCTCATCTTTCCTTTCGTTTATTGTTAAGCCTTTATGTGTAAAAATCGGAGGAAAGCCGTTTTGGGTATACGGCTTTCCTGCCGTACAATTTTATTCTTTCGACGGCAATACTGCTTCTTCCGGTGCTAAGATGGGCTTTTCGGATGCAATGTCATTCCAAAACATCACCTTCACACGGGTTGCGCCTTCTAATACCAGGTCTTCTGCCGTAACACTCTGATTGCCACCGTCCTTGATATCCACATCCAGAGCCTTTACGTCCAGAAGTTGGTTGCCGCAATAGGATGCAAAAATCATTTTGCCGACAACGCTTTCGCCTGCATATACTTTTACTGCATTATAGTTTTTCATATACATTGCAGACCAATCGCAGGTGGTTTCTGCGTTCATTGTGCTGATAGCCTCACCTGCTGCGCCGTTTGCATCAACAGGCAGAAGCTCAAAGGTTAACGCCTTGCCGATTGCAGTTTCGGGAATTTCAAAGGAACCGCCGCGTGCTTTAAAGCTACCGATAGATGCGCCGTTTGCGTATACACGCACAATGGATTCGCCTTCATCTGCACCCAAGGGATTCACAAAATCATAGGATACGCTTACCTTTTTGCCCGGATCTGCCACACCGTTTACAGTGAGGTTTTCAGCCACCGGAGCTTCCGCAGGAGCATTTTCCAGTTTCACATCGTCTAAATAATAGGTTGCGCCTGCCGGGTTTGAGCCGTTATACAGGAAGAACATGAACGGCTGACGAGGCAGGATGAATTTGGTAGAAGCATTTTCCATGCCTTCCTTAACCGGGAACTCGTTGCTGATATAGGTTTCAAAGTACTGCCATTCGTTGGTCAGTTTCCAGGACTGTGTTTCCATCACACTCTTGTTGTATACCCAGCCGCCGGACACTTTTTCGTTTTTGCCGAAATAGAATTCGTAATCGGGAACCTTATAAATTTCTGCCGCCTGGGGTTCGGTTACCTTGGTTGATCTATCCAGAACCACCGCAAAGGGAACGGATTCACCGTCAGCCAAGGTGGCATCTTTTGCCCAGAAGGACAGCTTATAACGGTTGGTGGGAGACTGATCAAGGCTTAACGCCTGCAGGGGTCTTCCGCCTGCGTTTAAGGTTACCTGCATACTCTTGGTTGAGCCTGTGTCGGGATTTGCACGCACTTCGTCGCTCTGTGCAAGCGTACATCCGTCTGGCAGCCAACCAAATACGCCATAACCTGTGTTGGATGCAGTCGCTCCTGTACCCTGCGAATTCACCCATCTTACTGCATAACCGGAGCCTGTTTCAAAGTCGCCATTGGTGATGGGACCGTGGTCAATCATCTGAATATCATCCAGGTCAATATCTGTGTGCATCGGCATCCACATATTGGACTGGTGTGCCTGGAATATGATACGGGTTCTGAAGGGCTTACCGTCCATCAAAGGTTCTGCAAAGGTTTTGCTGTCGAAGCGATAAAAAATGCTTGCCTGATGCCATTCGCCGTCTAAAACCAATAAATTGTCATTGGGGTATTTACTGGTAGGCCATCTGCTGGAACCCCATAAGCCGTTTAAGTCCAGCTTATCTTCCGGGGTTGCACCCGTGCCTACGCCCCACTTGAAGTATACATCTGCATAAGCAGGCTCGGTGCTGACTGCAGGATTATAACCGCAGGTGCCGTCTGCATCATACATTTCGTTTACTCTGTACCAGAAACGGAATTCATACATACGGTTGGGCAGATAGCGGATATTTGCATGCTCGCCGCCGATGTATTCCAATTCATTCCATGCAAACGCCCCATCGGGGTTTGCCATGTTAAGGTAAGTGCCTTCGTTTCCGTCCACGGGAGATCTGCCCGTTTTTAAGGAGGCTACCATTTTCTTGTCCTGACCTGCGTCGTTATGAGAATAAAAGCCTGTAGTGGCGTTATTGGAAAAGTCACCGTAGGTGAACAGGTTCTTGCCGTATTCCAGTTCTTCCACATTTGTCAGTGCCACGGGCTCATAGGTCATTTCGTCGTAGTAGAATTCTAAATTTTCCGCACCCTCATTTAATTTGGTGCTGTCTACGATAAACTCTTTATTGTTACCTGCGCCGATACGGAACAGAATTCTGTAAATCTTGATGGAGTCAAAATCGATGGTGTTTTCGCCTAAAGGTGTTGCACCGCTGACGCCGTATGCCAGGCTCTTGGACCAGGTTACGGTGTTTTCAATCTTTGTCCACTCACCCACCGTCCAGTTTACGGAACCGGGCTGCTCAAACCAGCCGTTAAAGGTCTGCTCGCTCTTTTCGCCCTCAGGTGTTAAAGTTGTACCTGTGACGTTATACACGATGCTGACATTGTTGGTTCTGGGCATACCATTTGCCATATACACCATCAAAGACGCTTTCATGGTGGTGCCCATCACAATCGGAATGTCTTTTACCTTTGCCGCATCCACAAAGGAATAGGTAACATCCTCACGGGGCGCAATATTTACCCTGTACACATAGCCGCTTCTTTCAGTGGGATCGGCAACACGGCCATGTGTTGCGCCTGTGCTGTTGTTCATCAGATAAAAGTCTGAAGGTGCACCTGCTTCCAAATCCTCATAAACATAAGGATATTCTGCGTAAGGAGCCGCCTGTGCGGGAACTGCGCAAAGAACTGTTAAAAGCATTGCACAAACTGCAAATAAGGATACCAATTTTTTCATTTTCTTTTTCTCCTTTCAAGCTTTATATAAATATAAGTTTATAATACTACTCTATTCTATTATCATTTTACTGTTTTTTCATAAAAAATAAAATAGCATATGTTTGAAAAAGATTTGTCATTTATTTGCAACCCATCAAAAACAGAAAAACGGAGCTTCTTACCAAAAGCTCCGTTTTTCTCGTTTATAATGCTTCTAAAAAGGATTTCATTTTATCCGCAAGAATTTCATGCCCCTTTTCATTGGGATGCAAGCCATCGGGCATGAAAGCCTCCTTGATTTCAGGAATTTCCGGCTGAAGACCGCTTGTGGCATAAAGATCCAAAACCGGGAGAGAGTAATACTCTGCAACCTCTCTTATGATGTCCACATATTCTTTCAGTGTTCCGTATGTATAAGGACAAGACTGCCCTTCTTTATACTCGCCGCAGTTTCTGGTTTCATAAGTGCGGTGAAGTGGCGTGACAATCACGATGGGTTTGCCCAGATATTTTTGGATGAGCCCACGGAACAAATAGTGACACGCGCCGTAAAAGGTGTCAGGCGTGCGGTCTGAAAAGCCGCCTAACGGCGCATCTCCGTGACCGTAGTCATTGGTGCCGCCGAACACAACTACTAAATCTGCATCATCGTCCATTTCATGAAACCGTTCGGAAAAGGACAGTACATCCACATAGTTATCCTTCGGTCGTTCGGGTGTGCCCTTTTGTATTGCAAATCTTGTTCCGGAAATACCGTAGTTTCTGGCAACCGCAAAGTTTGCTTTTCGCTTCAGCACTGCGTGAAACACCGTGTTTTCCGGGTCTTCAATTTTGATGCCTTGTGTGATACTGTCTCCCAAAAAATTAACTTTTATGCCTTCCAGCTTCATAGTGTGCCACCTCAGATATTTTCTACGATTTCGCCGTTATTCACCAGTACGGGGTCACCGTTGGTTTCCACATTTGCCATGTGGAGCTTTTTAATTTTTCCGTTGTTCACAAAGGCGGGCATGGGCTTACCTGTTTTGTTCTCGGTGTGCACGTTGCGGACGGACATCATATTAATTTCAACATCCTTGCCAAGATAAATGGTTTCTACCGGTGTTTCGGTTTCGATACGATGAATATCAGAAATGGTCACATCGGTGATATTGATTTCATTTTCCAAATAGATAATGGGATATACATAGGTATTATCCTTCTGATAAATATTCAGGCGTTCTGCCTTGGAAGCGTAAATATTATCAATCGTGATATTGGAAAATCTGCCTGCCGTATCACCGGAATAGTACTTGGTGAGACCTACGCAGTACTGATAGTATGTACCGTAAATATCATGCACGTGTATATTTTCCACGCTCTCTTCGCAGGAAAGCAGGCGCACTGCGCTATGATTGTTCTCTGCCCAGATACCGCAAATTTCGATGTTTGTGATAGGACCGCAGGATCCCTCATCGGCGTTTAATGCCACGGTATCATCGTAGCAGGTGCCTTTCAGGTTTCGGATTAAACCAAAGTGACAGTTACCGTTTAAGTGCACGCCGTCCATGTTGATGGCATAGGGGTTACCGTAGTTAAAGTCAAAATCAATATCTTCTACGGTGAAGTAGGATACTCTATCAAATGTGATTGCAAAGTTCACAGGGTCCTTTAAGGTCATCTGACGAAGGGTTAATCCTTTTACGTTATAAAACAGCATACCAAAGCCACTATAGCCATTTTCATATATGCGGGTATATAAGGGATTTGCGCTCTGCTCTAAGTTATTGCAGTTCCACACGCCGCCGCACACCTCGATATTCTGACAGGGTGCATCGGGTGCGTACCATTCCAAGTAGCCATACAGCTTATACATTTCGCCCAAATTGCTGTAGTTAATCAAAGACGGGTCGGAAACCAAATATCTGGTTTTATTTTTCAGCATAAAGCAGTCGGAGCCTGCCGCAAGCTTCACTTCTGCAAATCTGGGAAGTGTCAGCTTAAAGTTGGAGGGAAGCTCCAGGGGTGCAGAAATCAGATAGCACACCTCAGGCTGCGGAAGAGTCAGTTCGCAACCTGCGTTGTCAATCATGTCCTGAAGCACCGCTGTATCGTCGTGAATACCGTCACCGTATAACTTTCTGATCATGTTCTAAAACCTCCATTATATTGTTGGGGGCTGCTCCGAAAAAAAGGAAAAATACTTTTGTAAAAAAAGAGAGAGAGAATAAAAAAGCAGCCCTTATTAACATTGTACTTTTTCTGTTTTCAAATGAAAATAGCATATATTTGAAAAAGATTTATCATTTATTGACTTTGTGCTTTCTTTTTTAAATAAACAAACAAGTTCCTGCAAAACAGATAAACAAAGCAATCATGCTCTTTTTGCCCAGTTTTTCCTTTGCCGCAATTCTTGCAAACAGTGCTGAGAATAGAATCGTTCCACCCGTAATCACCGGGTACAGATATGATGCCGGCATGCTTTCGGCGCAAAAGAGCTGAATCATATAGGCACTTCCCGAAACTGCCGCCGAAACCGCACAAAGCAACAGTGCCTTTGGTGTGTGTTCCTTGGGCATATCCCGTTTTCCTACAGGAAAACACATGAGCGGTCCGCAAATCAGTACCTTTGCCAAAGACGTCAGTACCACATACCCCAATGGAGATACTGCCTGCTCCGATATGGAATGTTCTTTGGAAATGATGCTGACAAGCCCTGCCAGAACAAACACGCCAAAACACATCAGCTTAATTTTCATCGACGTTTTGCCATCTCCGCTATTCATCAGGAACACGGAAAAAACAATCAAACATAGACCTGCAAACCGAAGCCACGAAAACGCTTCATCCAGCAAAAACAGTCCCCATATATATGGAAGCAGCATACTCCCTGTCATGCGGAAGAAGGAATACATTGCTGTTTTTCCCTCCGCCAGAATCTGAAACCCCATGATAAAAAATGCGATTGCGGCAGTTGTCATAATCAATGCCATCACCGCAGAAAATACTGTTATTTCAAAGCGAAGTCCACAGATAATAAAAAACAGTACCGCAGAAAACAACCCTACAAAAAAGTTAAACCGAAGACCTGCCGCAAAGGATTTTCCCTTGAGTTTCTGATAAAATCCGGAAATCAAAACATCCAATGCAACAAGTACAGATGAAAAAATAATCATACCGTCTCCTTATATCCATTGGCATACGAAAGGCTCGTCTGCCATGGCTTCCATTTCTCCGTTAAAGCCCTCACACACAAAATTCTCTGTGACAATCTTGCCATCGTCGCTCCATTTCCTGATTAAAACCGGCACCTTTAAATTTTTCACCGTCACACTATCAAGAAGCACCGAATCAAAATGGCAAAGCTGTATGAAGCTGTCCTTTGCCTCATCGGAGAAGGAAACGTCGATATTTTTCATAGTCAGGCTCACCTTGTTATCCTTGTCGCCATAAAGCACCAGCGGTATTTTAATCCCTTCCGCCGTGATATTTTCAAAGGTCACATCTGTGAGCGGTGCATTCATCTGCCAGATATTACTTCCCGAAAAATTATATTCCATAAAGCGATCCACATTTTTGAATACACAGTTTTGGATTACAATTTTCCCCGAGTTTCCGCGGATAGCTCTGGAGTGATCTGCATGATACAAAAATGCCGTGAGCATATTGTTCCGGTGTTGTCCCTCCTTGCTTTCGGCAAGAATGCCGTTCTTCTTTTCCTCTTCCGATAAAGATCCCCGGAAGAAATATTTTCCCGGGCCTTCCATACGGCAGTTTTCAATCAGAACATTTCTGCCACCAAACCGAAGAGCACTGCAGGAGCTGTTCATAAGACAGGAACCCACATACACGTTTTCATTATCAATACCGGCAACACAGTCATCCCCGGTTTCAAAAGTGCTGTTTGCGATTCGGATATTGTCACAAGCCGTCATATGTATCCCGTCATGCCCCGCCACGACCGTTATACCGTCCACGTTGATTCCGTTGCTTTCAAAAATGGCATGTGCCCAATTGGCACTGTTTTGTACCGTATAGCCGGAAAGGGTGATGTTTTTACACCGCCACAAGTTAATGGCATGAGGACCTCGGTATCCTTCTTCGCCCAATGCATCATAGCAATCACGTCCGTTGATTACCGAGCCTTTTTCGCCGATAATGCTGATGTTTTCAGCATCCAACGCTTTGATGACTCCACGGTTCCAACGACTGCCCGGTTTGTTGAAAAATTCATAATCCGGCTCATAGGGAGGGCCTTTCCACACATCGGCATCCGACTTGTCATGTTCCGGAACAGGCTCTAAGGTATCTTCTAAAAATTTTTCGTAATCCTCACAATTTCTGCTTGCAATCAGTTGTGCATTTTCCAGAAGATGCAAGCACACATTGCTTCTCAAACGAAGCGAGGTGACCGAATATTTCCCTTCCGGAATCTGCACTTCACCCCCACCTTGCAGAAAACAAGCATCTATAGCCTGCTGAATCGTGCAGGTCGCGTCTGTTTCCCGGCAAGAAACCAACATTTCCATTGTAAAACCTCCTGAACATTTTTGCCCATTATAGCATGAAATGTTTCAAAAAGAAATAGCACATATTTTCATAAAAATTGTCATTTATTTGCAGGCATCATGGAAAGAAGCTTTTCGCCCACCGCGTATACTTGCTTTGCCGCAATAGAGGCTATTTCTTCCGGCAGGCTCCCATATACCAGTTCAAAGCTCATTACTTCAGGCTTGCCGCCTTCCGTTAGCGCCTGCAGAGCTTTTTCCCAGTTCATTTTTCCATAAAAAGGCACAAGATGCATGTCGGCGTTTAAGTAATTATCGTGCACATGGGTGCACCGGATTCTGCCGCCCATGGAAGCAATGGCTTCGTGATTCTTTTCCCCATAGGAAACTGCACCATGACCAAAATCCCAGCAACAGCAAACAGCGCCGCCGAATCGGTCAATCAACGCGCACAAATCCTCCGTTTTGGAGCAGTTTCTGGGAACATTCATATCCTCAAACACATTTTCAAAAGCGACGGATACCCCCGCTTTTTCTGCCTGCTCCACAACGGGAGCAAAATAATCGTAGTTATATAAAAGCGCCGCATCGGGCAAGTATGTCATATTTTCAAAATCAAACTCATCCCCATGCACCACAAGATATTTTGCACCCAGCGCCTTTGCCGCCTCCAAGCTGTTCGCCACACATTCTTTGTGGTGTTCTTTTGGTCCCCACCGTTTATAGCGGTTAAAGGGCGCATGACATTGGTGCACCGTCAACCCATGGCGGATGAAACTTTCTGCCGCGCGGTCCATTTCCCTCTGCCAGTCTTTGTCCAGCGGCGGTGTGTAGTCCAGATAGCGAAACCCTGCGCCGGAAAGCACCCTTGCCGCCTCCTCTGTTCCTATGGATTTGGACAGATACTGTATATTAAATCCTAACTCCATGATGACGCCTCCAAGCCTGAATTTCTTTTATTGTATCACAAAACTGCCGCATGCACAACCAAAATTTCTAAAAAAAGATACCGGACGGAAAAACTATCCGTCCGGTATCCTTATTTGTTATCTTAAGGCTTCAATGGCTTCGCCTAAATGCTCCAGATTTTCGCCTGCGGTGCTCCAGTCATTTCCCGAAGCGCGGAACGCATCGTATGCGTCCAGCACCTTCTGTATTTTTTCCTGAACATCCGGCTGACTCGGCACATTTGTCTGCGTTTCTTCCCCGGTATTTTCTTCCTGAACCGATTCGTTTTCAGACAGCGTATCGCCGTTTAATCCGTCGGACGCCTCCAGCACCTGTGAAAGGGCTTCTTCCAGAGTCGGCGCCATGGCAACAGCATCTTTATATGCCACAATGATTCGCTTCATTTCAGGAAGTGACGCATTGTTTTCCGAGGTGATATACACCGGTTCCACGTAGAAAATTGAATTTTCAAAGGGAATCACCAGAAGATTTCCGCGGATAACCGTGGAACCACCCTGTCCCCAAAGCGTCATTTCACGGGAAATGTCGGGGTCGTTATCTATCTTGTTTTCAATCTGCATAGGGCCGTATACTGTGTTGCTCTTGGGTATCCGATAAAGCACCAACTCGCCGTAATGCGCAGGTTCGGACCGTTGCATCAGGATGCCCACCATGTTATACTTATCACCCAGCACATAAGGAATCGTCAGCACCAACTCGGGGTTTTCTTCCCCTTCCACGGTAAACATATTAAAGTATGGAGATACCACAACCTCGTCATTATGATACTTCTCCGTAGAAATTCTCCAAACGTCCGACTGGTCATAGAACTGACCTGCATCGTCTAAATGATACTTCTGATATACCTCCGACTGCAGCTTAAACAAGCCTTCCGGAACGGTGATATGATTTTTCAAGGTTTCCGGCAGAGGCTCCTTGGAAAACAGCGAAGGATAAATCTTGCTGTAGGTCTGCACCATCGGGTCGTCAGGGTCGATGATATAGAAGGTGACATCACCGGTATAAGCATCTACCAACACTTTCACAGAGTTACGGATATAGTTTGCACCGCCATAGTTCTGTGCGTAAGGATAGCGATCGGAATAGGTGTATCCGTCAATCATCCACATCAGCTTTCCGTCATCCCCCAATACAATGCAGGGGTCTTTCTCGTACATAAAGAAGGGAGCCACCTTCTGCACGCGTTCCAGAACGTTACGGTTAATTAAGATTTTGCTGTCGGAATCAATGTTTCCGGAGAAAAACATTTTATAGTCTCTGTAGTATATCGAGAAAAGCAGTTTTTTGAAAAAGCTCATCTTCACACCGGTGTCGCCCTCGAAGGTATATTCCACATCGGTGTACCCTTCCGAATAGTCCAGCTCCTTATTATTTGAGCCGACAATAACATAATCATTGGTGCTCTCGCCGTAGTAGATACGGGGCTGGGTTACCTCCGGCATACCGTTTTCGGATTTTGGCGGAATATCTCGAACGGAAAAATGAGGCTGACCATCCTCCGTCACACGGTTAAAGGGGCTTGCCACAAGACCAAAGCCGTGGGTGTAACGGAATTTTTCATTGGTGTAGGACCGGGCAGAGTCTTCTAAATTATCCTTATTCAGCTCTCTTGCTGATAAGAACACGCCGGTTTTGTTTCCGTCAATCTCGTAAGGCACCACATCAATATCGTTAAAGGTGTAATATTTTCTGAAATACTGTAGCTGATTGTATGCCGTCAGCGATGCATTAAAGTCGATGATTCTGGTGTTTAAAAGCTCTTCCTTGTTTTCCGTAATGATTTCATCTGTCAGAGGCTTGCCAAAATCGAACTGCACCTCACGGATATTGTCAAGGCCAAACGCCTGCTTTGTAGCCTCCATGTTGTACTTGATATACGGCGTCTGATGATTTCTCTCATCCGGTGCCACAACGAACTGCTGTGTGATAATGGAAACGACAACCACCACTCCATACACAACAGGCACCGCGCCAACAGAAATCAGCGTCGCAATCAGCTTTTTGCGGTACAAAAAGATTGCCGCAAACACGATTGCCGCAAGCACCAGCCAGGGTGCTGCCGCATAATAAGGCTTCCAGATGTTAAATTCAATAAACCCTGCACCTGCAATCGCACCGTTTCCGCCAAAGGTTCCGTACATCAGGTCTTCCGCCGTGAAACGGTAGGAAAAGAACATGGCAAGGTAGCAAAGCAGCACGTTCACCAGCACATGGCTGACTGCACCGGTCTGCGTTTGAATCATATCACGGATTTTGCGAATCCCCGATATGGAAAGTATCACAAAGTACGCCAAAGCAACCAAAAGCGCCTGCAGCATAAATATGCTTTTCAATGCACCGGTAATGTGCTGAAGGAAGGGACGGACAAAGATATAGTATCCGATATCTTTTCCGAACATGGGGTCAACAACACCAAAGTCCGTAGCATGGAGTGCCGCCAGCAGCTCCTGATAGGTGTTTTCTCCCATAATGCCGCCGAAAATCAGGGAAAAGACCAAAGAAAACAAAAGATACGGCCACCGTTTTTCCCATACCTTCCCCTCTAAATGCTTGCAGAACGCAAGTCGGCGAAGAAGAAAGCTGTTTATAAGCGTCACCACAAAAACAAGCAAAAATCCCGCACCGAACACCGCCAGGCGGCAAAGCACGTTTTTCCAGAAAATATCTGTATACCCTGCGCCGATTTCACTTACATGCCAGATATCCATCACGAACCGCAAAATCCGGTCGGACAGCAAAAACACCGCAACCAGGCACGCCAGAACAATCAAAAGAATTTTCTTCTTTTTAGACATGGGTTTTCCTTCTTTTTTGCCGTTCTGCTGTTTCCAGCGGCGCGCCATTTCGCTTTCCGCGCCGCTTTTATTTTCGCCGCTTTCGCCGGTGGCTCCGTTCATGAAACTGCCAAAGATGTCAAAAGGATTGTTATTCATAAAATCTCACCTTTCAAAAAAGGGCGACTCACCGGTCGCCCCGTATATTACTCGTTTTCCGGGAACAATGCTTTTGCAAATTCCTCGGGATTGAATTCCTGCAGGTCGTCAATGCCCTCACCCACACCGATAAATTTCACACCGATGTTCTGTTCTCTGGAAAGCGCGATGATAACACCGCCCTTTGCCGTACCATCCAGTTTTGTGAGGATAACACCTGTGATATTCGCCGCGTTGGCAAATTCCTTTGCCTGAATCAGCGCATTCTGACCGGTGGATGCATCTAAAACAAGCAGGACTTCGTTAGCAGGCTTGCCAGTTTCACGTTCGATAACGCGAGCAGTTTTTGCCAGCTCTTCCATCAGGTTTTTCTTGTTATGAAGTCTGCCTGCCGTGTCGCAGATAACCAGATCCGCACCTCTTGCCTTTGCCGCACGGATTGCGTCAAACACAACTGCGGAAGGGTCGGAGCCCTCCTGGTGCTTTACGATTTCCACACCGGCACGCTGCGCCCAGATTTGCAGCTGGTCAATCGCCGCCGCACGGAAGGTATCCGCCGCCGCTAAAATGACCTTTTTGCCCTGTGCGGTATAATAGTGTGCCATTTTGCCGATAGATGTGGTTTTACCCACACCGTTTACGCCGATAACCATCATCACCGCCGGCGTATCATCTAAATGACAAGTTGCATCCTGATTCATTAAAACGCCGCTGATGATATCCTTCAGCTCGTTTTTCAAATCCTGGGGATCGGTGATATTGTTCTTTTTCGCACGGTCCCGCAGCTCTTCTATCATAAACACCGATGTATCCACGCCGATATCCGCCATAATCAGTGTTTCTTCCAGCTCTTCAAACAAATCCTCATCCACGGTCTTGAACATAGAGAATACGCTGTCGATTCTGCCAAAAAGCGCGTCACGGGTTTTTGTGAGTCCTTCTTTTAAACGGGCAAAAAAACCTTTTTTCTGCTTTTTGTCCTGCACCGTATCTTCAATATAATCCACATCCGCCGCAGAAACAAATTCGGGTTCTGCGGGAGTTTCGGGCTCCGCAGGAACTTCAGGCTCTGCAGGAATTTCAGGCTCTGCAGGAATTTCAGGCTCTGCAGGAACTTCAGGTTCTGCAGAAATTTCAGGTTCTGCAGGAACTTCAGGTTCTGCAGGAATTTCAGGTTCTGCAGGAACTTCAGGTTCTGCAGGAATTTCAGGTTCTGCAGGAATTTCAGGTTCTGCAGAAACTTCAGGCTCCGCAGGAACTTCGGGTTCTGCAGGAACTTCAGGCTCTGCAGGAACTTCAGGCTCCGCAGGAATTTCAGGCTCTGCAGGAATTTCAGGCTCTGCAGGAATTTCAGGCTCTGCAGGAATTTCAGGCTCTGCAGGAACTTCAGACTCTGCAGGAATTTCGGGTTCTGCAGGAACTTCAGGCTCCGCAGGAACTTCGGGTTCTGCAGAAACTTCGGGCTCTGTAGGAGTTTCCTCAAAAGCGCCTTGCTTCTCCGCTTCGTTTATCACATTTTCAAGCAGATTATTTTTCTTTTTCTTTTTCTTTTTAAACCAGTTAAACATTGCCATGTTTTATCACTCCGTGTCTTTTCCTTCGTTTATTACAAAACCGTTGTCGGATTCGTGTCGTTTTTCCCGGTTCATCAAGGCTTCCACCGCTTCTTTTGCGGTTGCACCTTCAAAGAGCAAACGGTATGCCTGTTGTGTAATCGGCATTTCCACGCCCAGTTTTTTTGCAATTTCATAGGCTTCCTTTGCCGCATACACACCTTCTACCACCATGCCAACCTCTTTCTGCGCTTCCTCGGCAGTTTTGCCCTGCCCAAGCAAAATTCCGGCTCTTCTGTTTCTGGAATGCATACTGGTGCAGGTAACAATTAAGTCGCCCATACCGGAAAGTCCGCTGAAGGTGGAAAGCTTGGCACCCATTGCCAACCCTAACCGTGCCATTTCCGTCATACCACGGGTCATCAATGCCGCCTTGGTGTTATCGCCAAAGCCCAACCCATCCGACACACCGGCGCACAGCGCAATGATATTCTTTAAAGCGCCGCCCAATTCCACACCAATCACATCGTCGCCGGCGTAAATCCGCAGATAGTCCGTCATAAATAGATCCTGCAGAAAATATGCAGTTTCCTGATTCTCGCAAGCCGCAACCAATGTGGTGGGAAGCTTTTTGGCAACCTCCTCCGCATGAGACGGGCCGGAAAGCGCTGCAACTGTCGCCTGAGGAATATGCATTTTGATGGTTTCCGTCAGCATTTTTTTGCTTTCGGGGTCAAAGCCCTTGGAGGCGCACACCATAATGGCACCTTCTTTTACAAAAGGCGATAAGCCTTTTGCCGTTGCGCCCACCGTTGAAGAAGGCGTCACGATAACAAACAACTCTGTTCCCTCTGCCGCCGTTTTCAGGTCACTGGTGTAGGTGACGTTTTCCGGCAGAATCAGTCCCGGAAGATTCTTTTTATTCTCTCTATCCTTTTCCAGCATTTTGCTTTCTTCCGGGAAATAGGACCAGAGGCAAACATCGTGCCCCTTTTCTGCTAAAACTGCGCAAAGCGCACAGCCCCAGCTGCCGGAGCCGATTACTGCTATCCTCATGATGCACTTCCTTCAGCTTTTTGGGATTTATCACCAATACGGGATTCTTCACATTTTAAAAGCTTTTTGATATTGGAGCGATGTCTCCAGATGCCCAACACGCCTAAAATCAGCGCAAGCGCCAGGTGCATTTTTTCATAAAAAAGTGTTTCGCCGCTGTTAAAGGCAAACACGAACATGGGATACAGCACGCAGCCTGCCATAGAACCAACGGAAACATATCTGGTCAGCACAATAAGCGCAAGACCCAAAAGCAGCACCATCAGACCGATTCTCCAGTCGAACAGGAAAATAATCGTGGTGGAGGTTAGAATACCTTTGCCGCCTTTAAATCCGAAGAATACGGGGAAATTGTGTCCGATAACCGTAAAGAGGGCCGCTAAATACTTGCAGTATTCCGTCATTTCATCAGAAAGACCGAAACCTTTTGCAATGCCATATGCTGCAAAAAATGTGACAACTGCCTTAAGTGCGTCACCAATGATAACGGCAGCCGCGGCAGCCTTGCCCATCACGCGCAGGGTGTTGGTTGCACCGGCGTTTCCGCTTCCGTGCTTACGGATATCGTTCTTTTTCAGTTTGGAAAGCACGATAGAAGAGTTGATACTGCCAATGAGATAGCCTTCTAAAATACTTAAAACAAATGCCCAGATCATACTGCTTCCTCCTTATTCTTTACCGGAATCCTTATTCTGCCGTTCCCGCACGATAAACCGCACCGGAGTCCCCTCTAAGCCAAACACACCACGAATCTGATTTTCCAGATATCTCAGGTATGAAAAATGCATCAGCTCTTTGTTATTCACAAACACAACAAAGGTGGGAGGGCAGGCAGAAGCCTGTGTCATATAATAAATTTTCAGTCGTTTTCCCTTGTCGGAAGGCGGCTGAACCTTCATGGTTGCTTCATTCAGCACATCGTTGAGCATACCGGTTTTGATGCGCATGGTGTGCTGGTTGTGCACATAGCCAATCAGCTCGAAGAGCTTATCAATTCTCTGTCCTGTCAGCGCAGAGATATAAATCTGGGGAGCATACAGCATAAAGCCCAGCTCCTGATACACCTTTTCGCGGAACTGCTTCATGGTGTTGGTATCTTTTTCAATCAGGTCCCATTTATTGATGGCAATGATAGATGCTTTGCCGCATTCATGGGCATAGCCTGCGATTTTGGAATCCTGCTCGGAGATGCCTTCCTTGGCATCCACAACAATCACGCAAACATCACAGTTGTCCACAGCCGCCAGCGAGCGGATTACGCTATAGCGCTCAATACCTTCGTCCACCTTGCCGCGCTTTCTCATACCTGCGGTGTCAACTAAAACATATTTCTGCCCGTCTTTTTCAAAGGTGGTGTCAATAGCGTCACGGGTTGTACCTGCAACATTGCTGACAATCACGCGGTTTTCGCCTAAAATTTTATTGACCAGAGAAGATTTACCTGCGTTGGGCTTGCCCACGATGGCAACGCGCAGTGCATCGTCTTCTTCCACTGTGTTTTCCAAAAGCTCCGGCGGAATTTTTTCAAATACCGCGTCTAAAAGGTCACCCACACCTAAACCGTGTGTGGAGGATATCGCAATGGGGTCTCCCAGGCCTAAATTATAGAACTCATAAAAATCCATGGGAGGCTGACCGCCGTGATCCACTTTGTTTACTGCGAGCACCGTGGGCTTTCCTGCCTTTTGCAGCATCGCCGCAACATCGGCATCTGCCGCGGTGAGTCCGTCGTGAATACAGGTCATTAAAATGACACAGTCTGCACGCTCTATAGCGATTTCCGCCTGCAGACGCATGCCTGCTAAAATGGTGTCGTCTGCCTTTGGTTCAATACCGCCGGTGTCAATCAACGTAAAGTGGCGCGTGAGCCACTCGGCATCCATATAGATTCTGTCACGGGTAACACCGGGCGTATCGTCTACAATAGACACACGGCTTCCCACGATTTTATTAAATAAGGTGGACTTGCCAACATTGGGCCGTCCCACAATCGCAACTGTTGCTTTTCTCATTGGTTTGTCCTCTCATTCCTGATTATTCGTATCCCAACAGTGCACACAGGAGCGCCTCCCCTGTGTTTTCTACGGGAACAATGTGCATACCGAGTTTGTCTTCCAACTCGGAAAGTGTAATATCGTCCAGGAAAATGTCTTCATCTGCTTTCAGCATGGATTCCGTTATCAGCAGGCGGTCTGCCTGTTTTCCGGAAAGTGCCGAAAGCAAATCCTTGCCGCCCAGAAGACCGGAAACCGTGACTTTTCCGCCAAATAATCCGTTCTTCACGGCAACAACTTCTATATCATTTATATTATATCGCATTTTTGCCTGATTTACCAGCTTTTTTATAAAATTACAGGAAATTTCTCCCGTTGCAATCAAGGTTTTTGACTGATTCTGTATTTTTATGTCAGAATCTTCCATTGCACGGCAAAATTCCGCTTCTAAAGACGTCAGCATTCCCACGCCGTTTTCAATCTGGGGGAAGTCTTCATAGGCGTCTTCTGCCGGAAGCGGCTGCTCTGCGGTTACATAAAACTCGTCGGAGGCGTACACAAACCGTGTGCCGTGTTCACGAAGCAGTTTTTCCTGCCAGCCTTCAATCTGCGCAATCACACGCTTGCAATCTTCTTTTTCAAAAGGTTCTAAGAGATACAGCCCCTCGCGGCACCGTGTGAGTCCCACCGGAACCACGGATACACTGCGCGCCTCGGGCAAAAACTCCGTTAAATCGGAAATGGTTCTGTCAAGCTCTTTCCCGTCATTCACACCCTTGCACAGCACAATCTGCATATTCATCTCAATGCCGTTATCATAAAGATAGCGCATCTGCTCCATAATTTTGCCGGAGCGCTTGTTTTTCAGCATGAACACGCGAAGCTCGGGGTTTGTAGTGTGCACGGAAACGTTCACCGGGGAGATATGATACCGCACCAGGCGCTCTAAATCTGCCTGCTTCATGTTGGTTAAGGTAACATAGTTTCCATATAAAAAGGAAAGGCGGGAATCGTCGTCCTTAAAATACAAGGTGTCGCGCATGCCCTTTGGCATCTGGTCAATAAAACAGAAGATACATTTGTTTAAACAGCTTTTCGGGCTGTCGAACAGCATATTTTCAAAGTTGATGCCTAAATCCTCCATGTCCTCGTTCCAGATTTCATATTCATAGACATCGCCGTTTTCTTTTTGCACCGCCATCACGATTTCTTCGTTGGTGGCTAAAAACTTATAGTCTAAATAGTCCACGATTTCTTTTCCGTCGATAGAAAGAATCAAATCACCGGGTATAAGCTCTAATTCTTCTGCAATGCTTCCCGGGTCAACAGAAGAAATATATGCTCCTTTTTTCATATCTTGCGCACCTCCCTGCATGAAATATGCTAAAAAATAGTGTCATCCTACCTCCATGGAATATTCCAATAGAATAAAGGATTGGAACACGCCGCGCATTTTCCCGTAAAAGTAAAAATAGAGAAGACATTACCTGCCTTCTCTACCCTCATTTACGATTACGCTTCCTGCTTTATAACTTCTTTACCGTTATAAGTTCCGCAAGCCTTACATACTCTGTGACCCATGATCGGTTCACCGCACTTGGGGCAAGCTACAAAACCGGGAATGCTCAGCTTCCAGTTTGCTCTTCTTTTATCACGTCTCGCCTTCGAGGTTTTTCTCTTAGGTACTGCCATGATTTAACACCTCCTGCATTTTTATCACTTAAAATTTTTTAATTTTTCCCATCTCGGATCAATCTCTCCCTGCTCGCAGCCGCAGTCGCCTTCATTCAAGTCGGCACCGCATTTGGGGCAGAGACCTTTGCAATCCTCACTGCATAAGTACTTATAGGAAAGATTCAATAAAATGTTGCTCACCACGATTTCGGTTAAATCCAGTTCCATTCCGGCAAAAACAATCACAGAATCCTTATCCGTAACCTCTTCGCCCTCCTGAACCAGCGTTTCCTCAAAGTCAAAGGAAATCTCGCGCTTGAGCGGTTTTAAGCATCTGGCACAGCCGACCTCAAAAGCACCCTCCACATGAGCGCCGAGTTCTAACACGTCTCCCCGACAAACAATTCTGCCGTTTACGGAGACACCGTTTGCAAAGCAAATGTCTGCGCCGCAGGCGTCTTTTTCCAAAGGCATGATACCGGAAATCTCCAGCTCTGCACCGTCATTATTCAATACCGTGCTCAAATCACAAATCATGTGTTTTGCCGCCTTTCTCAAAAAGATGACATACATCGCCTACACAATGCATTTATATATTATACCCATTTTTCAATCAATTGTCAAGGCTTTTTTGAAATAAAAATTTAATTTTAGAGAAGAAGCTGCACCTTACGGCACAGCTTCTTCCGGATTCATTGATTTTGTCAGTCTTTTACTTCAGGAGTCAAAGGTGCACAGGAGGTCATGTCCTTCCAGAGCATCACCTTGGTGCTGTCTCCTGTTTCCAAATTATTCGGTAATGCGTCTGCTTCGTAAACACCATTTGTGATGTATACGATCTCACAATCAACCAGCTCTATGCCGTTTGATGTATAGGTTGCATATACCAAAACTGCGTTATCGTCTGCAGAGGATGCATAAACCGCACCGGTTTTTGCAGAAACTGCGCCGGTTTTGCCGTCGATATAGAATAAGCCGTCTGTATCCAGAGTATCATCCACCGTCACCGCAGGAGCTTTCAATCTTGCGGTAAACCGATAGAACTGATTTCCTTCCACTTTGGAAAGGTCATATCCTGAGGTCTGGTATCTGACATAACCGGAGCTTTTGCCGACAGCTGCATATGCGCCGTCACCGGTTTTACCGGCCGCAGACAAATGGTATCTGCCGTCTGTTACGTCGGAAGCCACTCCACTGTTTACGATTTTATAAGTTATGCTGTTCAGCACGGAAGAATTATATTTCGATGTAATTTTTCTTGGATTTTCGCCCATCAATTCCGTTCCCAGGCGATAGGTTAAATCAACCTGTCCATACTCGGTAGCGGATTGCATCAGAGAAATATCATCTAAATATATTTTTGCATCAGCGTCTTCAGATGTGCTTCTTAAAAGAATCTTCATTTTCGCATAATCGTCGATTGCAAGCGTAGAGGAGCTGCCTGCAGTAAATGCGCCGTCCTTTATGGTGAAATCGCAGGTATAGGTCTGCCAAGTTCCGTCTCCGGTTACTATGTTTCCCGTAAGCGTTGACCACACGCTGAGTCCTGCAAAGGAATACACGCCTGTGGTTTCATCCTTCGTGACCTTGCTGCTGGTGTCTACCGGATATGTACCGGTTTGGATAAACGAACCTTCTGTATCGCCCAGAAAGAACATGGGCGTTACCGTTGCGTTTGCTGTAGCCTTCACTTTCCAGTTTAAGCGGTAGGTCTGACCGTCCTACAGCGCAAAGTTTGACGTGGTAACACCATTGGTCATACCGGTCATGTTGGTGCACTTCGCAGGCTACAGTAATAAAGAACCTGCAGAATCGCCGTACCCTTTATCAGCTAAGCTATAGTAGCCGGTGGCAATCTGACCGTCTATCACAGATAACTCGTCTTTCGACTCAAAGTCCAGGTAGATAGCTGAAGTGGTTTCGCTACCGGAAAATCCTGCCTGCACGGACATACATGTTGCCACAAGCAGCACAGAAAGAATCAGGGATAACATCAATAAGCTTTTTCTTTTTATTCGCATTCTCTCCTTTTCTATATAGATATATAAATTTCATTTTATTTATTATACCATAGCTATTTTAAAAAAAACAATAACAAATTTACTGTTTTCTTC
>JAFQLU010000091.1 GCA_017396465.1 Clostridia bacterium
AAGCATCCGGCGCTTTTAGGCTGGCATCTGTCCAACGAATATAACGGCGCCTGCTACTGCGAAAAATGTGCCGACAAGTTTCGCGCGTGGCTGAAAGAAAAATACGGCGACATTGAAACTTTAAACACCGCTTGGTGGACACGGTTCTGGAGCCATCATTTTAACAGTTTTGACGAAATTGAACCTCCTTCACCCTTTGCCGAAGTATCCGTACAGGGGCAGTCTTTAGACTGGAAACGGTTTGTTACATGGAACACCACCGATTTCATGAAGGAAGAAATCAAGGCGCTCCGCAAGTATTCCGACCATCCCGTCACCACCAACTGCATGGGATTCTTCGCCGGTCTGGACTATCATCAGCTTTGTAAGGAAGTAGATTTTTATTCCAACGATATTTACCCCAGTTGGGCAGATGGCATGTATAACTGCACTCATGGTCTGTCCATGATTTTAGACCACAGCCGCGGTATCAAGCAGGGCAAGCCCTTTATTGTGATGGAAAGCGCACCCGGCATCAATATCGGCGGCATGAATTTCAAGAAAGTAAAAACCAATGAACAACAGCTGTTGGAAGCTGTAAAGATGATTGCGCACGGCTCCGACTCCATCATGTATTTTCAATGGAGAAAGGGAAGAGGCGCCTGCGAAAAGTTTCACGGTGCGGTAGTGGATCACTACGGCAAAGAGGATAACAGAGTGTTTCAGAACGCCGTGAAGGTGGGCGAGCTTTTAGAAAAATTAGACGGCGTGGTGGGATGCGGCGTCGAGTCCCGGGTTGCTATTGCCTACTCCACCGAACAAC
Source organism: Clostridia bacterium (assembly GCA_017396465.1). Classification (GTDB taxonomy): domain Bacteria; phylum Bacillota; class Clostridia; order UBA1381; family UBA9506; genus Congzhengia. The sequence continues at coordinate 803 of JAFQLU010000091.1, forward strand.
GATGGGCACTTTCCGGCGAAAGCGCCCTGTCACCTTGGGGGGATAAAAACGGCTACTATGCAACCACACAAAAATATTACGATGCCTTTTATGATAATAACATTGCCGTAGATGTCATTGGCTACGAGGACGATTTCTCCAAATATAAGGTATTGATACTGCCCACGGCTTATATTTTAAGCGAGGAAATGGGCAAAAAGCTCAAAGACTATGTGGCAAAGGGCGGTATTTTAGTTGCCACCTACATGACAGCTGTGGCAAACGAAACAGACCTGTGCTATTTAGGCGGAACGCCCGGCGCAGGACTTTCCGAGATGTTTGGCATCCGTGTGGACGAGATTGACTCCTACGCGCCCATTGACGGTTTCGGTCGTCCCATGCCGGTGAAAAATTCTGTTTTATATAACGGCAAGGAATACCCCTTAACCGGTATTGCAGAATGCATCGTACCCAAGGGAGCAAAGGCACTCGCCACCTACACCTCCAACATTCAGGCAGGCACCGGTGCGGTGTATGAAAACCCATACGGCGAAGGTGTGGCGTACTATGTCGGCTTCTATCAGGACGGCGATTTTCAGAAGGCATTTATCAAAGACATCATAGAAAAATACGGCCTGACACCGCCAATGAACATAACATGCGACCGGGGTATCTGCATCAGAAAGCGAGAAGGCGACGGTGAGAACTACTATTTCATCATAAACGAAACAGAAGAAACCAAGTCCTTAAGCTTAGATAAGGCATACAAAAATGTGTTGACGGGCGAGTCCGTGAACGGCAAACAGACCTTAGAATCCTGCGAATTTTTGATTTTAACAGAAGAATAATATAAAAAGGAGTAGACATATGAAAAAGTACAACCCCACATTCCCTAATTTTCCCCATATGCTTCACGGCGGGGACTATAACCCCGACCAATGGGTAAAAACCCCTGAAATTTGGGACGAGGACATGCGCCTGATGAAACTGGTGCATGGCAACGAAATGACCATGGGCATTTTTGCCTGGTCGGAAATCGAGCCGGAGGAAGGCGTTTTTAACTTCTCCGTGTTTGACACCATGATGGACAAAATCTACGAAAACGGCGGACGCGTGATTTTTGCAACGCCCTCCGGCGCACGCCCCAAGTGGCTGGCTGACAAGTATCCCGAGGTGCGCCGTGTGACGGAAAATCTGCAACACGAGCCTTTCCGCACCCGTCATAACCATTGCGCCACCTCTCCCATTTATCGGGAAAAGGTGCGCATTATCAACGAAAAATTAGCAGAGCGGTATGGGAAGCATCCGGCGCTTTTAGGCTGGCATCTGTCCAACGAATATAACGGCGCCTGCTACTGCGAAAAATGCGCCGACAAGTTCCGCGCATGGCTGAAAGAAAAATACGGCGACATTGAAACTTTAAACACCGCTTGGTGGACACGGTTCTGGAGTCATCACTTTAACAGCTTTGATGAAATTGAGCCTCCGTCTAAAGTAGGCGAGCAATCTGTTCAAGGTCTTTCTCTGGATTGGAAGCGGTTTGTGACATGGAACACCACCGATTTCATGAAGGAAGAAATCAAGGCGCTCCGCAAGTATTCCGACCACCCCGTTACCACCAACTGCATGGGATTCTTCTCCGGTCTGGATTACCATAAGATTGGAAAAGAGCTGGACTTTTTCTCTAACGACAACTATCCCAACTGGGCAGAAGGCGTTAAAAGCTGTGCCATAGACCTTGCTATCAATCTGGACTTCTGCCGCGGCGTAAAACAAGGTCAGCCCTTCATCATTATGGAAAGTGCGCCCGGTATCAACATCGGCGGCATGAATTTCTGTAAGGTAAAAACCAATGAGCAGCAGCTCTTAGAAGCCGCAAAAATGATTTCCCACGGCTCCGACTCCATCATGTATTTCCAATGGAGAAAAGGCAGAGGCGCCTGTGAAAAATTCCACGGCGCAGTGGTAGATCATTACGGCAAAGAGGATAACAGAGTGTTCCAAAACGCCGTGAAGGTTGGCGAAATGCTGGAGAAATTAGACGGCGTGGTTGGCTGCGGCGTAGAGTCCCGGGTTGCCTTTGTGTACTCCAACGAGCAGCGCTGGGCCCTTTCCGGCGAAAACTGTGTTGCCGGTTGGGAGGACAAAAACGGCTACTATGCCACAACGCGTGCATACTACAGAGCATTTTACGATAAAAACATCCCCACCGACATCATCAGCTATGAAGACGATTTTTCCAAGTATGACATGCTGATTCTGCCTACGGCTTACATCTTAAGTGAGGAAATGGGCAAAAAGCTCAAAGACTATGTGGCAAAGGGCGGTATTTTAGTTGCCACCTACATGACGGCGGTGGCAAATGAAACAGACCTGTGCTATTTAGGCGGCACCCCCGGCGCAGGACTTTCCGAAATGTTTGGTCTTCGGGTAGACGAAATTGATTCCTATGCGCCCGTTGACGGCTTCGGTCGTCCCATGCCCGTTACCAATTCCGTTTCCTACGGTGGCAAGGAATACCCCTTAAACGGTATCGCAGAATGCATCGTTCCCAAGGGCGCAAAAGCGCTTGCCACCTATACCTCCAACATTCAGGCAGGCACCGGTGCGGTGTATGAAAACCCATACGGCGAAGGTGTAGCGTACTACATCGGCTTCTATCAGGACGGCGAATTCCCTGCGGCGTTTATTTCCGATATGATTGAAAAATACGGTTTTGAGCCTCCGGCACCTATCATCTGCGACGAAGGCATTTGCCTAAGAAAGCGAGAAGGCGACGGCGAAAACTACTATTTCGTTTTAAACGAAACGGAAGAAACCAAAACCGTGACGCTGGATAAAACATACAAAAATATGCTGACCGGAGAAGAAATGAGCGGCATGCAAACTTTGGGAACCTGCGGTTTCCTGATTTTAACAGACAAATAAGCAGGCGTGCAGAAACATGCGCACACCGCATAATGCAAAATTTTACAATACAAAAGGAGGATGCAGCTTTTAAGCTGCATCCTCTCAGCGTGTCGAAAAAGTTCGACACGCTGATTTGACTTTGAAAAAGGTAGGTATATTTGACGAACACAAATTCGTCGGCGTACTCAGGTACGGTAGAGTTTGTGTTCGTCAAAAGCAAGCAATGGTGCGGTTTTCTCGATGAAAACTGCACCATTATTTGTTAGAAATATCTTTGTTCTATG
>JAFQLU010000092.1 GCA_017396465.1 Clostridia bacterium
TCAACCCTAAAATGGATACTTTTTTTATATTTTAGATACTATTGCGAGGTTGTTATGTTTTATCCTGTAGAAATGCCCTTTCATATCACCGATTTATCCAACCATGTGCTGGACAGAACCTTCACCTCCGACTTTTATTTTGACGGCGAGAAGCACGATTTCTGGGAAATTGTGTACGTTGCCGAGGGAAAACTGGAGGTAACGGAGGACGAAAAGGTGTATATCATGAGCGAGCACGATATGGTGTTCCATGCGCCCAATGAGTTTCACCGTCTCCGCTCGGCGGACAACACTACACCGAGAGTGTTAAACCTTTCCTTTCGTGCCGAAGGAACGCTTCCGGAGCTTTTAACAGGGGGTATATTAAGCTTATCCTCCGAGCTGCATAAGGAATTCCTGGAAATCATGAGTATGCTGCAGGATTTTGTTCTTTTTCGGAGAAAACGCATTGTAGAAGCTCCCTCCGCATACGAGATTGGTTGCCGTCTTTCTGCATTTTTGCTTCGCCTCATCCGTGAAAGCCAGGCGAAGGACAGCATCTCCACCTCCGCCGGCGCAAGGACTTACCGCTCCGTGGTAGAATTGATGCATCGGGAGGTTTACAGCAACCTTTCGTTAGAGGATTTTGCAGGACGAAGCTTTATCAGCGTCAGCTATTTAAAGAAGCTGTTCGGGCGTTATGCCGGCATCAGCCCCAAGGGGTATTATGCCAACCTTCGTGTTGCCGTGGCGCAAAAGCTTCTTCGGACAGGCATTCCCGTATCCGATGTGGCAGAAAAGCTGAATTTTTCCTCTGCCAGCTATTTTACCTTGTTTTTTAAGAACCAAACAGGAATCACGCCGATGCAGTATCGAAAAAAATAATGCAAAAAGGGATGTAACAAAAGTTCTGACTACTCCGAATCATTTCTTCACCCCCAAATAAAAATATGGAGCTGTAAAAAACATTTACAGCTCCATTTTCTTTTAACTTTCACGATTTCTACTGCTCAATGTGCCTTCCCAGAAATCCTGCCGCCGACAGCGCCAGTTTTTCTTCAATTTCACTCATTTTCGGCGTCTGCTCGTTGGAAAACATCACAACAGAGCCGATGGTATCCCCTTCCGACACGATAGGTGCCACAATGCCTGCGTTATACTTTTCGCTTCCGTCAATCACCGGCACCGTTTTTCCGTCCTGACCACGGCAGATAAAGGTGGTCTTCTCTTCCATCAGCTTTTCCATATCCGGGCTTATCTTTTTCTCGGTAAGTTCCCGTTTCGGCACACCGGACACCGCGATCACGCTGTCCATATCGGTTATCGCCGTGGGAAATCCGCTGGTTTTAGCAAGCGTTTCTGCATACGTTCCGGCAAACTCCGAAAGCTCGCCCACGGGAGAATATTTTTTAAATATCACTTCTCCGTCCTTGCCCGTGTAAATCTCTAAAGGTGCACCCTCTCTGATGCGTAATGTTCTGCGGATTTCTTTCGGTATCACAACGCGCCCTAAGTCGTCTCAACGTGTCAAGAGAGAAGCAAAAAAATTAACACTTTGGTCAAAACCCTTGATTTTCCAAGGGCTTTGACCGTTTTTGACAACTCTCGACAGAGACGGTCATGTGCTGGGTGCTCGTGTAATAATAGGGGCAAAA
>JAFQLU010000093.1 GCA_017396465.1 Clostridia bacterium
ACCGCTACAGCAGACGGCGGTAAGGTGTATCAGGGTATCCATATGAAAAACGGCGGCACATACAAGCTGTCCTTCCGGGCAAAAACTGTGACAGGAGAGAAACCGCTGGCGGTAGTTCTGGATAGAAAAGTTACTGCAATCGGCGGCGATGAAGAAGCTTACAATGTGCCGGATTATCAGTACATTACGGGAACAAACGATATTTCAACAGAATATGCTGCAGGGGATTGGACGGTTGGCAGTGAATGGAAGACTTACGAGTGCTATATCTCCAACGAGTTTCCGCTCATAGCCGGTAAAACAGGAGCAACCGGCATCATTCCCAGAACACCTTACTTATTCTTTATGGCAGGCGAGAATACAGCAGGTACAGAGCTCTATATTGATGATGTTGTTTTAGAGCAGGTTTCTACGGAACCTGAGGCAAACAACGCATCTGTTTCCGGTGAAAACAAGCCGGGCGAAGAGCTTACCGTGAACGCAACCTTTTTAAGTCCGAAAGGTGCAAGCGGCCATGTGACGGTACGGGCAATGCTGAAAGACGGCGAATATTATGCGTCCTTAGGAACGCTGCGAACGGATGAAAGTTTCATCGTTCCGGAATATGTCATCGGCAAGGAACTTGTGTTTGCATTTACGCCGATTGATGATAGTGGCGTGATTGGTGAAACGGTGTATGTTACACCTGATGCCACATCGGAACAATGGGCGAAGCTGTATTATGAAGCAGATACCAAAATGGCAAGAATTTATAGTTCGGAAAACACATCTGCAGAGGTTGTTTTTGCAGCTTATAAAGGCGGAAATCTGATAGATGTTGAGATTGTTCCGGTAAAGCTAACGGCAAATACAAAAGCCACGGCATCGGGTATTGCTCTTGTGACAGATGGAGCAGATACTGTGAAAGTCATGCTGTGGAATTCGGCGGACGACGCGATTCCGCTTTGTGAGAATATCGTTACCCGGTAAAGCATAAAGAGGGTGTAGCAATGCCACACCCTCTTTTAAACTTGAATAAACTGTGTTTTTTCCGGTTTTGTATTCAGAAAATCCGGCAAATCTGAGTCGGAAATCACCACATCTAAATCATCTATCATACATTGTACAAACATGGAGCGAGTTCCGAGTTTGGAGTTGTCGCAGAGAAACATGGCCTTTTTGCTGACGGCAAGCATGTTTTTTAAAACCGCAACGCCTTCCTCCACACAGTCGGAAAGAGTGCCGTCGGCATCTAAGGATTTCACGGAAAAGATGCACCAATCGGCACGGATGGAACGAATCATTTCCGCCGCATAGTTTCCCACCAGGCAGGTGCGGTTTTCCGGGTCGATGAGACCGCCTACGGAATAGGTTTTGATATCGCTCTGAGACAGCAGAAACAAAACGTCGATGCTGGAGGTCACTACAGTGATATCCTTCATACCAATGAGCTTTTCTGCCACAAAATAAGCACTGGAAGAATCATCTAAAAAAATCACATCACCGCTCTCTATAAAGGTTACAGCTTTTTCCGCCATCATTCGTTTAATGTAGCTGTGCTGATGCCTGCGGGAGGAAAAGGGCACAAAATGCTTCTGTGCGTTAGGGAGCTCCACGCCGCCGTAGCTTCTTACCACAAGACCTTCCGTTTCCATTTGTGTCAGGTCCCGACGAATGCTGGAGGGACTTGCGTGCAGCTCTTTGGAAAGTGCGGAAACGGTGGCGTAGGTTCGTTTACTTAATATAGAAAGGATTTCCTGTTTTCTTGCATTTTGATACATGTTTTTGCTCCTTTTTGCGTGTTTGAACCATATTATATCATAAAATGAACGAAATGTAAATGGAAATGATTATTTTTGCTCGATTTTGGTTAGCTTTATCGCGGTAGAGTGATTGTTTTTCAACATTTCCGCCATGTATTGCAATTTGGCAAACAGAATGGTACAATAGGTTCAAAATCAAAAATCAAAGGAGCGAATTTCGATGAAATTGTTCATTGATACCGCAAACATTGCGGAAATAAAAGAAGCAAATGATTGGGGCGTGATTTGCGGCGTAACCACAAACCCGTCCTTAATTGCCAAAGAGGGCAGAGTATTTGAGCAGGTAATTGCAGAAATCACGGAAATTGTAGACGGCCCCATCAGCGCAGAGGTGATATCTTTGGAAGCAGATGGCATGGTAGCTGAAGCAAGAGAGCTTGCCAAAATCCACGAAAATGTGGTTATTAAAATTCCTATGACGAAAGAAGGATTAAAGGCTGTAAAGGTTTTGTCCGGGGAAGGTATCAAAACCAATGTAACGTTGATTTTTAGTGCCGCACAGGCACTTCTTGCTGCAAAAGCCGGTGCAACCTTTGTCAGCCCCTTCGTAGGCAGACTCAATGATATCGGCTCTGACGGTGACGGCTTAATCGGAGAAATTGCGGATGTTTTTGCAATTCATGGAATCGAAACCGAAATCATTGCCGCAAGCATCCGTGATCCCAAAATGGTGGTAACGGCAGCAAAAATGGGTGCTCATATCGCAACAGTACCCTACGGAATTTTAAGCAAAATGTTTGCCCATCCCTTAACCGATGCCGGTATTGAAAAATTCATGGCAGAC
>JAFQLU010000094.1 GCA_017396465.1 Clostridia bacterium
GACCGGTTCCAGATAAGCGTACATAGCAATATACGGTATTGCATAAAATTTAAAAGCCTGAAATGTGTACAAGAAACAGGGGTGCGGAGACTTGCATATTTTCCGCACCTTTGTTTTAGCACATACCTCCTGTTGTATAATTCCCGTAGATATGCCATATACTGTAGCATATTTCAATATAGAACAGGATGGTTATTATGGTAAAAAAATGGGTTTCAATTCTAAAAACGGTTGCAATTCCCGTGCTGACGGGACTGTTATCCGGGTTTCTTATCAGGGGCGATGTGGGGCTGTATGATGTTCTCATCAAGCCACCATTCTCTCTTCCGGGAAACCTCTTTTCCGTTGTATGGATTGTACTGTTCGTGATGATGGGAATCTCTTTATATCTGTTCCGTTCATCCGACATAACACAGGCGGAAGCTTCCGAGGGAATTCTGTATTTTTTCATTCAGCTTGCCCTCAATTTCCTGTGGCCCGTTTTATTTTTTCGCTTTCGCTTGTTTTTTACCGCATTTCTGCTTTTGATTTTTCTGTTCACATTTATCATTTTAACCGTTTCCGCATTTTATAAAGCAAACCGGATATCCGGTCTGCTCCTCATTCTGTATCTTTTGTATACGGCATATGCCGGGTACTTGAACCTGGCAATATGGATTTTAAATATGTAAAACATTCATGAGGTGATTTACCATGTCCGCTTCCCGCAGACAAACAACAAAGAGAAGAAGTGCTGTAAAAAGAAAAGCACCAAACAAAAAATACCGCATGATACTTTTAGCGGCATTGCTTGTTTTTGTAGTCTTAATGATTTACACCATCAGCAAGCTGTCTTATGATAAGGTTTATAAAGGTGTATCTATCAACGGAACCGATATTTCCGCGCTCTCGAAAGAAGATCTCTACGCTCAGCTCCCGACGATGGTAGACGTCTCTGAGGTGTATGATATTACCATTCACATTGAAGATGCGCAGGAAAATATCAGCACACTTTCATTGGCACCCGCTCCGGATCTGGAGACGATGATAGAAGAGGCTTTTTCTTACGGTCGTTCTAAAAAAGGTCTTGCCCGATTGGGAGAAATCTCTGACCTGAAAAAAAATCCGGTGGATTTGAGCTACAAGCTATCCTTTGATGAATACGCGCTTCAGCGCACACTGGATAAGCTTTCCGATAAGCTGAACGTGCGTGCAACAGACAACAAAATTGAAATCGGAATGGATTCTGTTCATATCACACGCGGCGTACCCGGCAAGGGCATCGTGTACGAAGATGTGAAAACCGGTATCACAGAGTGCATTTTAAACGACAAGGACTCCGTTTCCTTAAAGCTCACAGAAATCAATCCCGAAGAAATCACTGTAGATTTCCTGAAAAGACACACATATGAAAAGCCTTTGGATGCAACCTACACCATCCAGGATCACAGACTGCTCTTTACCGAAAGTCATCCCGGTGTGAAGTTCAACGAAGGCGATGTAAAGCGCGCGATCAGGGACGCGGAGGGCTACTCGGAATTTTCTGTTCCTGCCAAGATTACGCAGCCGAAAGACACCATTGAAAGCTTAAGAGCTTCCATTGTGGGTGATGTTCTCGGAACACATTCCTCCGACTTTTCCTCCAGCAGCAACGACCGAGCATATAACATCCAACTTGCCTGCAGCAAGATAGACGGTTATATTTTAGCCCCCGGCGAAGAGTTTTCCTATAACGCTGTGGTCGGTCCCCGTACGCAGGAAAACGGCTTTCGTATGGCAAATGTGTATGTAGGCGGTACTACACAGCCCGGTATCGGCGGCGGTGTGTGTCAAGTATCCTCTACTATGTTTAACGCGGTAGTGAAAGCTGACCTGGAGGTTACCGAACGCAGAAATCATTCTCTGCCGGTTTCCTATGTGGATATGGGAACTGATGCCACCGTGGCAGACGGTTCTATCGATTTTAAATTCCGGAATACATACCCCACACCCATCGAAATATCTGCTGAATACGCCGGTCGGAAAAATGTGATTACCATCCGTGGCATCAATAATCATCCGGAACGCACCATCAAAATCGAAACAGTTCGCACCGGAACAACAGAACCCAAGGTTGTAAAGAAAAACGATCCCACCTTGGAAGAAGGTAAGATAAAAGTAGAAGAAAAAGGCACAAACGGCAGTTCCTATGTTGCCTACAAGGTTGTGTACGAAAACGGTGAGGAAGTTTCCAGAGAACAGCTTTGCAAAAGCACCTACAAGGGAAAAGACCGCGTAGAGCTTCACGGCACAAAAAAACCGGAAACCACGCCAACTCCCGAAGCAACTCCAAAGCCAACCTCTACGCCAAAACCCACCTCCACCCCGAAGCCGACCTCAACGCCCAATGCAGATGACGGTGACGATTCGGATGACTAAATCTCTGCGGAGTTGATAATTCTATGAAATCAAAAGTTGTATATGTCTGCTCTGAATGCGGATTCGAATCCGCGAAATGGATTGGAAAATGCCCCGACTGCGGTGGATGGAACACCTTTGCTGAGGATGTGGTTGTAGCAACCAAAACCACAAAAAAGGTTGCGCAGTCATTCTCCTCTCCCGTAAAGCTCTCCACCGTTGACACGGCAAAAGATCCCAGAATCGTTTGCGGTATCGGAGAACTGGACCGTGTTTTAGGCGGCGGAATCGTCCGCGGCTCCTTGGTTTTAGTGGGCGGCGAGCCGGGGATCGGCAAATCCACCATTCTGCTTCAGCTGATAAAGTCTCTGGAAAAAGACACCAGCTTTTTCTATGTTTCCGGTGAGGAATCGGAAAAACAGCTGAAGATGCGTGCAGACAGATTAAATATTACCCAGGATTTATTTGTATTGACAGAAACGGATATCAACGCGGTCATCCGTCATACGGAATCCATCCGCCCCGATATCTTAATTGTAGACTCTATCCAGACCATGTATAACCCGGAAATTGCTTCTGCGCCCGGTACTGTAAGCCAGGTGCGGGATGTAACGCTTTCATTGATGAAGCTGGCAAAGGACAATGCCATTTCCGTATTTGTTGTCGGTCATGTAACCAAGGACGGTGGCATTGCAGGACCTAAGGTGTTAGAACATATGGTGGATTGCGTGCTTTACTTTGAAGGCGAACGCCATCAGAGCCACCGAATTCTCCGTGCCGTAAAAAACCGTTTTGGTTCCACCAACGAAATCGGCGTATTTGAAATGACGGGGACCGGTCTTGCGGAAGTGAAAAACCCTTCCTCTATGATGCTGGAAGGACGCCCGCAGAACACATCGGGTTCCACCGTTATCTGTAGTCTGGAAGGAACAAGACCACTTCTTGCCGAGGTTCAGGCTCTTTCTGCTCCTTCATCCTTTGCGGCTCCTCGCAGAATGACAACCGGTGCAGATTTTAACCGTGTAAATATGTTGCTTGCCGTTTTGGAAAAGCGCGTCGGCATGAACCTTTCTAACCAGGATATTTATGTGAATATCATCGGCGGTATGCGAATTTTAGAGCCGGCGGCAGATTTGGGTATTATCTGTGCTGTGGCATCCGCTTTCCGCAATAAAGAAATTGCTCCCGACATTGCTTTAATCGGCGAGGTTGGCTTAACCGGAGAGCTTCGTGCCGTAACCCAGATTGACAAACGGTTGAATGAACTAAAGAAACTGGGTTTTTCCAAATGCATCGTGCCGGAATCCAACAAAAAAGGGCTCACCGCCCCGGACGGACTTTCCGTTTACTTTGCAAAAAACGTGGGTTCTGCCCTGCAGTTGTTATTTTAAATACTGTTTTACATGAATAAAAGAGCCGTTATCGAATTCGATAACGGCTCTTTGTTGCATAGATTTACTGACCGATAGAAATACTGTAATTGTAGGGCATTTTTCCCATTTCTTCGGAAGATGCATTCTGATAATCAAAGGATTCATTAAACGCAAAATTCATGGTGCATGTGGGATTACTTTCCAGCAAAGCATTCGGAACCTCTGCGTACAATGTGTATGTATAATCAATCAACGGAGCGATTTCGTATGCACTGCTTCCATCCGATTCGATAATATCCAATCCTTTTAAATCATAGCTGTATTCGCCGAACTTAACCGTACCAACGATTTCAGGATTGTTGATAGACGATGTTGACGTATTTTTTAATGTGCCGCGGATATAAACAAATTCTGTATCAGCAGACGGATTCGGTCCGGTGGTGTATGTAATATTTCCGGATTTAATGCTTTGCTTAATATCGTCAGCAATAGCTGCTTCATTGATGGTGATTTCAGCAAAGTCTACAGTGATTTGATTTCCCACTGCAACAGGCTCTGCCTCCACTTTTTTCGGTGCTTCAGCCTGCTGTTCCGTTACGGTTTCCGGTGTTGTGGAAACTGTGCCGTCTGTTTTGTTGTTGCCGCATCCGGCAGTTGCCAGCAATGCGTTGATTGCCAGCAAGAGTGCCAATACTTTTTTCATAATAATTCTTCCTTTCTTTGTATAAAATATAAATATTTCATTATCTTACTGTGTATTTATATTTTGTGCCATCCTTCATCTGAATCGTTAAAACAAGCGGATTTTCCGACGCTTCAACCTCCTGCGGACAGTCTATCAGGCAATGAACACCCAATGTTTGCAATGGTTCAACATTTGTAATGTTTGCATATGTAAAATCCCCATCAGAATCTGATGCAATATGAAATCCCCTGTATGTGTATCCATGATTGTAATCTGCAATAACGGAATAGATATTATCACACTCTAACGAATGTTTTCCTGTGTTTTTCACCGTCGCATTCACATATATGTACACTTGCCCCTGACTTGCAGCATAATGCGTATAATAGGAAGGCGGATTATCCGGCTCCACATCATAAGACAGTTCAACGCGGTTTAATGTAAACTCAAAACCATTTGCCGCAATAGTCTGGCCTAATGTTATGTCCGGTATTCCTTCTGCACTCTGCGGCGAAGCAGGAGCACCTGTATTTTCTTCCGTATTTTCTGTTCCGGATTGCTTCACCGTTCCCTTTGCTTTATTTTCAACCGGCTCTGCTTGCTTCTCTGTATCTTCTTTTTGCACTACCTCCACCTGAGAAATCACAGAGGTTTTTTGTTTATTAAGCTCAATTATTCCACCAATCGCAAAAGAAATCAGTGATATGAAAGCCAGAATCAACAGTGCTACTCTTGCCGAAATCGACACTTTTGCCACAAAATCCGATATCAGCCGCAATGAATTTATTAATCAATGTATTGATTTTGCATTGCAGAATCTTGATCCGGAGCTTTTGCTGAAGAATACAGAAGACAATTCGTAGTTTTCTTCTTTCATGCGTTGTTTATGCGACATCATATGTTACCCCAAAATACCTCTTCGCTCTTTTGCGATTGCATGTTTTTTTATTTGCTTCAAATTATTTTAAATCTCTTGACCTTTTTCCATAATTAGGGTATAATAGAAAGTAGCTCAGCACGCAATGTGCTGAAAGTTTGATTTTGGCATATAAAGGAGACAGACTATGAACCTCATCAAAAAAGGCTACTGCAGAATATTTCAGCTTGCATTCCGCATGGCTATGCCCATTCTGCCGTACAGAGAACCGCAAAAGTTCACAGATTCGGCGGAGCTCGCAAAGCTCTTTTCCGAAAAGAATATCCAATCGGTTCTGCTCGTTACCGACCCATTCCTCAGGAGCAGCGGCGCTACCCAAACCTTAGAATCCCTTCTTTTTGAGCACGGCGTGTGTTGTACAGTATATGATAAAACCTGCCCGAACCCCACCACCGATAATGTGGAAGAAGCATTTGCACTCTATCAGGAGCATAACTGCAAGGCTTTAATCGCTTTTGGCGGCGGTTCTCCCATGGATTGTGCAAAGGCAGTTGGCGCAAGAGCCGCGTTTCCGAAAAAATCATTAAAACAGCTAAAGGGCATCCTCCGCGTGTGGAAAAAGCTCCCGCCCCTGGTTGCCATCCCTACAACGGCAGGAACCGGAAGCGAAGTAACCGTTACCGCAGTGATTACAGACAAGAACACCAGGCATAAATACACCATGAATAATTTCACCATGATACCGCACTATGCCATGCTTTCTCCCGAAGTGACCTTCTCTTTGCCGCCTCATTTAACAGCAACCACAGGTATGGACGCGTTAACCCACGCTGTGGAAGCCTTCATTGGTCGCTCCACCTCAAAGGAAACGAGAAGACTGGCAAAGGAAGCCACAAGGCTTGTATTTGAAAATATTGAAACAGCTTACAAGGAAGGCACAAACCGCATCGCACGGGAAAATATGCTTTCAGCCGCATATAAGGCAGGCATTGCGTTTTCTAAATCCTATGTTGGGTATATTCACGCCGTGGCGCACTCTTTGGGTGGTCAATACAACACGCCGCACGGCCTGGCAAATTCCGTTCTCATGCCCATAGCTTTAAGAGAATACGGTTCTGTGATTCATAAAAAGCTTCACGCATTAGGCATTGCTGCCGGCGTCGCAACCGATTCTATGTCTCACGCCGAAGGCGCAGAATGCTTTATTTCAGCAATTGAAGCACTAAATGCGCGTCTCGGTATTCCCGAAAAGCTTTCCGGCATTCAAGAAGAAGATATCCCCAAGATGGCAAAGCATGCAGATAAAGAAGCAAATCCTTTATACCCCGTTCCGGTTCTAATGAACGCAAAGGAACTTGAGGTGTTCTACAATAAAGTTGCAGATTGGAGTAATTGACATGACAATACAGCAAATCGTTGAAAATCAGAAGACATTTTTCTTAAGCGGTGCTACCCTGCCCGTTTCTTTCCGCATTTCACAGCTAAAAAAGCTGTATCACGCCGTAAAGAGTCGTGAAGCAGAAATCTGTACCGCGCTTGAAAAAGACCTGGGAAAAAGCAATTATGAGGCCTTTATGTGCGAGGTAGGATTGGTGCTCACCGAAATCAGCTATATGATTTCCCACACCAAAAAATTCGCAAAAGAAAAACGCGTTCACACTCCCTTGGCGCAGTTTGCCTCCCGTAGCTACAAAAAGCCTTGTCCTTTTGGAAATACGCTGATTATGAGCCCCTGGAACTATCCTTTTCTTCTCACCATTGACCCTCTGGCAGATGCCATCGCCGCAGGAAACACCGCAGTTGTGAAGCCCAGCGCATACTCTCCTGCAACAAGCGCCTTAATCAAAGAAATGCTGGAAGAAATTTTTGCGCCCGAATATATTGCCGTTGTCAGCGGTGGCAGAAAAGAAAATGCCGAGCTTTTAAGTCAGAAATTTGATTTCGTATTCTTCACAGGAAGCCAGACCGTGGGAAAAGAGGTTCTGCGCCACACTGCGGAGCACCTGACGCCTGCCGTTTTAGAGTTAGGCGGAAAAAGTCCCTGTATCGTGGACAGTACAGCAAAAATCAAGCTGGCAGCAAAACGCATCGTATTTGGGAAATACTTAAACTGCGGACAGACCTGCGTTGCACCGGATTACATTTTGTGCCACTCCTCCATAAAAAATGAGCTGGTAAAAGAAATTCTGCTTCAGGTGAAAAAGCAGTATGGTGAAAAGCCCCTTGAAAATCCGGACTACGGAAAAATCATCAACGAAAAGCATTTCGACCGTTTGTGCGGTTTAATTGATTCCAATAAAACGTTGCTGGGCGGTGAAAACAATCGGGACACTTTGCAGATAGCACCCACTGTGATGGACCATGTCACATGGGAAGATGCTGTTATGCAGGAAGAAATTTTTGGTCCCATTATGCCCATATTAACCTTTGAAAGCTTTGATGAGCTTTATAACAAGCTGGGCGATGCACCCAAGCCTTTGGCGCTCTATCTGTTCTCCGAGGATAAAAAGCGCATCAAAGAAGTAACAGAGCGTTTGCGGTACGGCGGTGGTTGCATCAACGATACCATCATTCATCTCGCCACCAGCGAAATGGGCTTTGGCGGTGTTGGAGAAAGCGGTATGGGAACTTACCACGGCAGAGTCAGTTTTGAGGCCTTTTCTCATACCAAAAGCATCGTGGACAAAAAAACCTGGATGGATTTGCCCATGCGCTATCAGCCCTATACCAGCAAGCTTTACGGAAAATTACTTCACATGTTTTTAAAATAATAAAACGAAAAAGGTGTGGTAACTGAACCGACCCCCAAAAGTTAGACCAAAAATCTAACGATTGGGAGGTCGATTTTTTCGTGGCAAAATATAGTTTTGAATTTAAGAGAAAGGTAGTACAAGAATACTTAGATGGGAGAGGTAGTTTTCAAACAATTGCAAAACAATACAATATTCCTAACGACACACAAGTGGTTAGATGGGTACATGCATA
>JAFQLU010000095.1 GCA_017396465.1 Clostridia bacterium
AGCTACACCTAACCACTTTGTGCCTTGCTTTACAAGAATCATACACGGGAGCGACCATGCGCAATGGCTTTGGTACCTTTCGCCGTAACGAAAGGTACGCCCCCCGCAGGGGAGTTGCGTAAAGATAAACACTCCCTGATACATCCAAGGCACAACCTAAATCAAAGAACTTTCCGAACCAAAAGATACATCCAAGGCACAACCTGAATCAAAGAACTTTCCGAACCAAAAGATACATCCGAGGCACAACCAAAACAAAGGCACCTGATTCCTCATTTTGCATCCTCCATCTCCCGAACCCTCTCGTTTAATTCATCTATCACCTTTCTTATTGCCGCCATATCCGCGGCATAAACGCTCCGTTTCACGAACAAACATTCCTCGTCTGCCGGAGTATGTCGGGACGGCTTCGATGCAGGATGGGAAGCGGCTTGAGTGGAAGAATGCGTTTCCGGGCGGTTCCCGGAATCCGGAGTCTGCTTGAGCTCCGCAAGCTTCTCCCCGGAATAAAACATGGGAACGCCCTGCATCATATACCCGAAAGCATCCTTTTTCTCGCCGTCCGTTTCCATATGAAACAGCACGTTCTCCCGACCGGTGCCCGGCAAAAACTTTTTGGGGCCCGACCAATGATTCTTTTCACCCAAGTGCGACTCCATCACAAGCCCACCCTCGCACCAGCGAAGATGAGGAACGCCGTCTTCGCAGGAAAGGCAGAGACCATCACAATGAGAGGAGAGCAGGTGCACAGCGGTGAGACGGCAATCTTCTTCTGCCATGTCCTTTTCCAGGCAGAGAAGGTTCACGAAACGGTCGAAGGAGGCAAGGCCTGCCACGTATAGCTTATCGCCCTCGGAAAACAGAGCAGGTTGGGAAAGATAGCATCCGCAGTCTAAAGGAGTAAACCCCTCAAACCCTTTTTTAGACCAGCGATACCGCAAAATGCCCTGCACGCCGCTTTTGTTTGTGAGAAGCACCGTAACATCGCCGTTTTTGTGGCTGTGAAGAGAAAACGCATCCTCCGACACCTCCATTACCACCGCAGGCGGTTTTGCGCCCTCACC
The DNA here is from genome assembly GCA_017396465.1 of Clostridia bacterium. GTDB lineage: Bacteria > Bacillota > Clostridia > UBA1381 > UBA9506 > Congzhengia. The sequence continues at coordinate 1,065 of JAFQLU010000095.1, forward strand.
CAAAAGCTGATGGACGAAAACAGACTCGTTATCTCTTAGCACCGTATAAAACAAATGCACAAATTCGCCGCAGGAAATCAGCTTTAAGCCGCGTACCCTGCCTGAGGCGAAAAGCTGCTTTTTGTGCAGTCGCACGCCGTCATACAGGGCGTAGCAGATGCTGTCCTTTTCTTGATATACCATGTGCAGATACCGAGAGGTCACCGCCGCAAAAAAGTCCTTCGTATCGTTTTCCGACAGGCAAAACAAGGAAGAAAACCGCCCCTGGGCAAATCGATCCACGAAAAGGGAAGCCCCCTTTTCATACACCCGATACCAATCACCTGAAAATGCCAATAAAAATTCCTGTTTCATATTTATCCCCTTTTCTATTTTTCTTCCCTATCAATATATGCCTGATTTTTGGTAGATATGCTGTATTTGAAAGGGTGAAATTGTGAAAGAGTGCCAAAGTTGTAAAAACAAGGGAACAAACGGTGAAATTTGGCGTATATTATAATATAATGTAGCTATAGCAAAGCTACTCCATTTTCCTACGAAAGGATGAGGCATATGAAGCACACAAAGAGATTGGCTTGCATCGCGCTTGCCATGACGATGATTTTTTCCTGTTTTTCTGCGTTTGCGGAAAACACGGAAACAAGCGAAAAAAGCAAAAAAATGGAACAGGCAATTCTGGGCGCAAAGGAACGGATTCAGCTCTCCGATGAAACCTATGTTCTTGAGGATTGCACCGAACATACATACCGCGGTGTGACGGAATATCAAATCACCTGGAAAAGCCGCAACGAATATGTAAGCGACCGCATCAGCGTGTCTGCAGACGAAACGGGAAACATCTGGCAGTATTCCGCCGGCAAAAGCGGAAAGCAGATTACCGTTCCTGCCTGCACAGAGCAGGAAGCGACAGATGCCGCAAACGCCTTTTTGCAAAGAATGAACGAGCAGATTTTAGCCGAAAGTGAGCTGAGCACCGTTTCCTATTCCAAATATGACGGCTATAACGTGGTATATACCCGCCTGTATAACGGCATCGTGGTGGACAACACCGCACAGATTTCCGTGGACAGCGAAACCAAAACCGTTACAAACTTTTACACAAGCTGGGACCGTAACGCCACGTTTCCGGAAGGGGAAATGATTTCGACAGAACAGGCGAAGGAAGTATTTTGCAAAGAGGTGGGCTATCAGCTGGCATACCATTCGCCCTACTCCTATTTTTACAGCGAAAGCCAAGAGAAGCAAATCAAATTGATTTATACCTTAAAGGGCACGAACAAGTTTATTGATGCCTTCACCGGCGAAGCGCTTACAAGCCTCAGAACCACTGATGACAACGCAAGAGAAGAGTCGGGCGCTTTAAAGGATTCCAACAGCGCAGTCGGCGGCGGCGTGAGCCTTTCCGAGGAGGAAAAGGCACACCTTGCGCAGATGAACAAGCTGATATCGGAAGAAAAAGCCGAAAAAACCCTGCGCGACATGGAAGAGCTTTCCCTCACCAAGGACATGCTCACCACCTCGGTTCGTATGGGAAAAGCCTATAACGGACATTATGCCTACAGTTTCTATTTCGACAACGGAAAAGAAAACGAAGAATACCGTTTTGCCCAGGCGCAGATTTGCGCGGAGGACCGCATGCTTTTAGACTACAGCAGCTATCCCAACATCCTGAAGACCTCTGAAAAAACCGAAAAGGAACAGGCGGAGGAAAAGGATAAAAACACCAAAGCGTCAAAAGCATTTCTGGAAAAATATTACCCGGACTACGCATCGCGCATTTCCATGGAGAACGCCGAGGTCCGGGGCGGATTCTTTCCGAGAGTGCATAACGGCATTCCCTTCGTGAGTGACGGCTTCACATTCTCCTATGAAAACGGAAATCTAAAACGGTTTCATATGGGCTGGACAGAAGGGGAGATTCCGGAGCCGGACGAAACCGTAAAATCCTTGGACGCGCTTTATGAAGTGGCATTATCCAAAGGCAGATTCGGACTTCGCTATATGCCGGTGTATGAGAAAAACACCTGCACCATGCGCGCCGTGTATTTCCTGCTGGAGCAAAATGAGTATCATCCCGTATCTCTGCTTCCTCTGGATTATAATATGAAAGAAATCAAAAATACTGCATATGCCTACACAGACCTTTCCGGTCATTATGCAGAAAAGGCAATCAAAACGCTGTACGAAGCAGAAATTCTGCTGACCGAATCCGGCGAAGACAAGTTCCGTCCGGAGGAAACCATAACCCAGGAGGAATACTTAACCCTTTTGAGCACCGCCATGCGAAGAGGCGTAAGCCGTGTTTATCCCACCATGATTGAGATGGGCGTGCTGGGACAGGATGAGGTTGCTCCCGAAAAGCTCATCACCCGGATGGAAGGCATCCGCTACTTTGTGCGGTTTTTAGACGAATACGACCTGGCAGAAAAGCCTGAAATCTTTGCAGGTATCTATACCGATGTGAAGGAAGAAGACCGTGGCTATGCCGGCATCGCCGCAGGGTACGGCATTGTGAACAGCACGGTATCCGAGCTCTATCCCGAAAATCCTTTGCGCCGTGCAGACGCAATGATTATGATGTATAACTGGCTGAAACGATAACAGAAATTCCAAAGGGCTGTAGCAGTTTGCTACAGCCCTCAGACTGTCGAAAAAGGCAGGTCTACCGCAAGCAAAATGTTCTAAATATAAATTTGAGCAAAAAGTAAATATCATGTTCCTAACGATTAACTGCGCGGTTTCCGTCGAGGAAACCGCGCAGTTG
>JAFQLU010000096.1 GCA_017396465.1 Clostridia bacterium
ATACAGTCTTTATAGTAAGACCGTCGGATGTTACCGAAGAAAATAAGAATTCGAGAGGTGGATATTGTATGTGGTTTATACTTGCATTGCTGTCTGCGATTTTTGCAGCGCTTACATCTATACTGGCGAAGATAGGCATAGAAGGTGTAAGCTCCAATCTTGCAACGGCAATCAGAACCGTTGTTGTAGTTGTTATGGCTTGGGGGATGGTGTTTCTCACGAATACGCAAAACGGAATTGCTGAAATAAGCAAACGGAGTTGGTTATTTCTGATTCTGTCCGGGTTAGCAACGGGTGCCTCGTGGCTATGTTATTACAAGGCGTTGCAGTTAGGGGATGCATCCAAGGTTGTTCCTATTGATAAATTAAGCGTTGTCATCACATTGGTTTTGGCATTTGTATTTTTACATGAGCAATTTACAATCAAATCGTTGATCGGTTGCATACTCATTGGAATCGGAACTATGGTAATGGTTCTTTAAATTTCTGTTGAAACAGCTTCTGCATATCGCAAAAGCCTCGCGGCGTATGAACCTTTTATTTGAAACTTTAAGTAACGGAGCAAACACATGAAAAAGCAAATTTCTAAAAATTTCACGGAAGGAAGGCTTTCGACCCAGCTTTTGTGGTTCACTCTTCCTTTTATGGCGTCTAACGCCCTGCAGGTACTCTATAGCACCATCGACATGATGATTGTGGGGCAGTATGTGGGAACGGCGGGGCTTTCTGCCGTGTCCTTAAGTAGCCTTATCGCAAACCTTGCCACCATGATTTGTCTCGGATTTTCCAACGCCGGGCAGATTTTAGTGTCCCAGGCAATCGGTGCAGGCAAAAAAGAAAAATTAAACAGCATTATCGGAACGCTTTTTACCATGATGCTGATATTGGCGCTATTATTTACGTCGCTGATTCTTCTGTTTCACACGGGCGTACTTTCTTTGATGAACGTGCCGCCGGAGTCTTATAAGATGGCAAAGGAATATCTTATCATCTGCGGCGCGGGCTTTGTGTTTACCGCAGGGTATAACATGGTTTCTGCCGTGCTTCGCGGTATGGGAGACTCCAAGCGACCTCTTTTATTTATCGTCATTGCCTCGGCGGTGAATTTAGTGCTGGACGTTTTATTCACCGGCATATTGGGCATGGGCGTGGCAGGTGCTGCCTGGGCAACGGTTATCGGGCAGGCGGTATCCTTTTTGTTCTCTTTGTATTTTCTTTACAGAAACAAAGAAGCCTTCGGCTTTGACTTTCACAGGAAAAGCTATCGCATCAAAAAAGACTATGCAACAATGATTTTGTCGTTGGGCGCACCCATGGCGGTGCAGTCCGGCTTTATCAATATTTCCATGCTGTTTGTGAACTCCATCATCAATCAGGTGGGCGTTGTGGCATCGGCAACCTTTGGCGTGGGATGCAGAATTGACGATATCGTAAACAAAATATCCCAGGGGATTCAGCATGCCGCTATGCCCATGGTCAGCCAGAACATCGGCGCGAAAAAGCAGGAACGGGCAAAGCATGTGGTATATTGGGCGTGGGTGTATTCCGGCGCGCTGACGGTGTTTTTCCTGCTTTTGTATATCTTGTTCGGAAAAGAGCTTTTCATGGTATTTTCCGACGACCCGCAGGTGCACGAATGTCGGAAACCTTTATCCGCGCTATTTTGTGGATGTTCCCGGCGTTTGCGGTGATGCGCGGAAGCGGCGCCTTCATCCAGGGCATCGGGCACTCCAAGCTCTGCATGGTTTTGGCACTGTTAGACGGCGTGGTGCTTCGGATTGGCTTAAGCTGGCTGTTTGGCATAGGATTAGGGCTGGGATTTTACGGCTTCGTGCTGGGATATGCCTTGGCGCCCTATGGTTATGCCATTCCCAGTATGATATACTTCTTGTCCGGCAAATGGAAAAAGCGGACATCTTTGGCAGATAAACTGTAATCAGGAGGAAGAATTATGAAAATTGTACTACAAAGAGTGAAGGAGGCAAAGGTGGAGGTAAATAGCGCTGTTACCGGACAAATCGGACAGGGTTATCTGCTCCTTCTGGGGGTTTCCAATGAGGATACCCGAGAAATTGCCGACAAAATGATAGAAAAAATATCCCGTCTTCGGATTTTTGAGGACGAAAACGGAAAAATCAACAAAAGCATCGACCAGGTGGAGGGCGAGGTGCTGGTGGTATCCCAGTTCACCTTATATGCCGACTGCAGAAAGGGCAACCGACCCAGCTTCACAAATGCAGGCTCACCGCAGATGGCAGAGGAGCTTTATGAATACATGCTCACACGATGCGATGAACTTTTTAAAAACACCCAAAGCGGCGAATTCGGCGCAGATATGAAGGTGTCTTTAGTGAACGACGGCCCCTTTACCTTGGTTTTAGACAGCAAAGAAATTTTGCAGTAGGAGTGCATGATGTTATTTTCTAAAAAAGATCTGGTAAAAATTATCGTACCTCTTATGATTGAGCAGATTCTTGCCGTTACCATCGGCATGCTGGACTCCATGATGGTGTCCAGTGCAGGGGAGACGGCGGTTTCGGGCGTGTCATTGGTAGACACGGTGAACCTTTTGCTCATATATGCATTTTCTGCCCTTGCGGCAGGCGGTGCGGTTGTGGTTTCCCAGCAGCTGGGCAAAAAGGATTTTCATATGGCACAGGAATCGGTGAAACAGCTTTTCTGGGTGGTAACAGCGATGTCTTTGGTGATTACCATCCCTGTTATCCTTTTCCGGAAACCGTTTCTTTCCCTGATTTTCGGTCAGGTGGAATCGGCAGTGATGCAGAATGCGTTGGACTATTTTCTCTATACGGCATTGATGTATCCTTTCCTGGCGCTTTACCATTGTGGTGCGGCGGTGTTCCGCGCTATGGGAAACACCAAAATTTCCATGTATGCATCCATTCTGATGAACCTGATAAATTTTGCGGGAAATGCCATCTTGATTTTTGGCTTTTCCATGGGAGCAAAGGGTGCGGCGATCGCAACCTTAATTTCCCGAATCGTGGGTGCGGTAATCATGGTGGTCCTGGTGCACAACAAAAACAATATGATTTACGCAGAAAAGCTCCTTCATTACAAACCCAATTTTGCCATAATCAAAAACATTTGCGGTATCGGCATTCCCAACGGATTGGAAAACAGTATGTTCCAGTTCGGTAAGGTGCTGACGCAGAGCCTGGTTTCCACCTTTGGAACAGTGCAGATTGCGGCAAACGCCGTGGGAAATGCGGTGTCGCCTCTGCAGTACATCCCCGGCACGGCAATCAGTCTTGCCATGGTAACCGTTGTGGGACGGTGTGTCGGCGCGCAGGAAAAAGAACAGGCAAAAAAATATGCACGGAAGCTGATGGGGATTGCCTATGCTTCCATCATCGCGCTTTCCGCTATCATTTTTGCACTGATGCCGGTTATTGTGAAGCTGTATCATCTTTCGCCGGAATCTTCGGATTATGCGACGAAGCTTCTTTTGATGCACACCGTCACCGTGTGTACCATATGGCCCGTTGCATTCACCCTTCCCAACGCGTTCCGCGCGGCAAGTGATGTTCGGTTCACCATGGTGATTTCCATTATCTCCATGTGGGTGTTCCGCGTAGGTTTAAGCTATGTATTCGGAAAATACATGGGACTGGGCGTTATCGGCGTGTGGCTCGCCATGTTTTCCGACTGGTTGTTCCGTGCGGGCTTCTTTGTGGTGCGGTTTATCCGCGGAACATGGCTGACAAAATACAAACCGATAGAAGAAAGATAAGCAGAAACGAAAGACAAAGAAAGGGAATACTATGTCGCACATATCCTGGATTCATTATATCAAGCTGGTGCTCCGCTCGCTGGTGTTTTTAGCGGCGACGGTGCTGTATATTGTAAACCGCATTGCCGGGTCTGAAAGCTATTTCGGCGTGAGCGGTCATCTTCCTTATATCATGGTGGGTGTGTGGATTTTCTTCACGGTAGAGATGCTTTTGCGGTTTTTCCCGTCGCGGTTTGAAAGTATGGGATGCCAGAAGCAGTTTAAAAGGAATTATATCCCAACGGGCGAAAAGCCCACCCACGGCTGGTTCGACAAAACCGCCACGGCGGTGCTTGTTTTCTGGCTGGTTTTAAACGGCATCATCGGAATTTTATACGGCACGGGCGTGATTGATACGGGAATATTGGTGCTCATCAGCCTGGCGTATTCTGTTTGTGATATGATATGCATTTTATTTTTCTGTCCCTTTCAGACCTGGTTTATGAAAAACAAATGCTGCGGCAGCTGCAGAATTTACAACTGGGATTACGCCATGATGTTTACGCCTCTTGTGTTTACGAAAGACCCCATGGCTTGGAGCTTGTTTTTCTTTGCCTGCCTGCTGCTGGTGCGCTGGGAGGTAACAGCGTTTTTGCATCCCGAACGGTTTTCGGAAGAAACAAACGAATGCCTTTCCTGCAAAAACTGCAAGGAAAAGCTGTGTCATCATAAAAAACAGCTTCGTCATTTTTTGAAAAAACAGAATTTATATAATCGGGTATGGAACCGGAAGGCGAAAAAGGAGGAAGCAAAATGAGCATAGAAACTCTGGCAAAATGGGTGTCGGAAAGTGGCCGGATTGTGTTTTTCGGCGGCGCAGGCGTGTCGACAGAAAGCGGCATCAAGGACTACAGAAGCCAAGACGGATTATACACTACCGTGAAGGAATACGGCATATCCCCCGAGGTGATTTTATCTCATACCTTTTTCTTTGAAAAGCCGGATGTGTTTTATGATTTTTACCGTCGGTTCTTTATTTCGGACGCTTCTCCCAACGATGCCCACAAAGCGTTGGCAGAGCTGGAAAAAGCAGGGAAGCTTTCTTCCGTAATCACGCAGAATATCGACGGTCTTCACCAAAAGGCAGGAAGTGAGGCCGTGATTGAGCTTCACGGAACGGCGTTGGAATTTTTGTGCACGAAGTGCCGCGAAAAAACAGACGGCACGAAAGCTGTGAAAGCCATAGCCGAAGACGCGATGCCCATGTGTCCCTTATGCGGCGGATTGTTAAAGCCCAAGGTAGTTTTATATGAAGAGCCTTTATATGACGGCGTGGCAGAGCGGGCCATTGCGGAAATCGCAAATGCCGATATGCTGATTGTGGGCGGAACATCCCTTGCGGTGTATCCTGCGGCATCCTTTGTGGAATATTTTAAAGGCAAGCACCTGGTGCTGATTAACAAGTCCGAAACGCCGCTGGATCAAAAAGCAGACCTTGTGATACATGACAGCATCGGCAAGGTGATGCGAGCGGTACTTGAGCATCCGGAGGTGGGATTATGGTAAGAGAACTGATGCATGACCCCTTCTTTTTGGGGCAGGAATCGGAAGAAGCCACCAAAGAGGACATCGGCGTGGCGCAGGATTTGATGGACACATTGGTTGCCCACAAGGACGGGTGCGTTGGCATGGCGGCAAATATGATCGGCGTAAAAAAACGGATTATCTGTTTTTTGGACGGCGAAACCTACATGACCATGTTTAACCCCGTGATTTTAAAAGCCACGGACAGCTATAAAACGGAGGAAGGGTGTTTGTCTCTTTTAGGCGGCCCCAGACCCTGCAAGCGGTACAAAAAAATCCGCGTGCAGTATCAGACGGAGGAAATGAAAGTGAAATCCCGCGTGTTCGAAGGGTTCACGGCGCAGATTATTCAGCACGAAATAGACCATTTAAACGGGATTCTGATATAAGGAGTAAAAAGATGGATGCAATCTGGAAAACCCTATACGAGGCGGCAAAATCAGTGCAGAACCCTCGCAATGTTTCCAAATACGTAGAAGCAGGCGGCGTCTCTGCGGCGATTCTTTCCGCATCGGGAAAAATCTATACCGGCGTGTGCGTGGACACCTGCTCCACACTCGGCATCTGCGCCGAGCGAAACGCCATTTTCCATATGCTGACGGAGGGGGAGCAGGAAATAAAGAAGGTGCTGGCGGTGATGGGAAACGGCAAAACCGGTGCGCCCTGCGGCGCTTGCCGGGAGCTGATGGTTCAGCTGATGCCGGACACCTATCAGGATATCGAAATCATGCTGGATTATGATGAAAACAAGGTGGTAACCTTGGGGCAACTCACGCCGGAGTGGTGGATATGAACGAGAAAATTTATGAAATATTAAGAAAGATTCCCAAGGGAAAGGTGATGACCTACGGGCAGATTGCCGTGCTTTTGGGAAACGATAAATTAGCGCGCCATGTGGGAAATGTTCTGCATGATAACCCGGACGGCGTGAAAAATCCATGCTATAAGGTGGTGCGCTCCGACGGAAGCCTTGCCGAAAACTATGCCTTCGGTGGAGCAGCCGAGCAGGAAAGACGGCTTCTTGCCGATGGAATTGCGGTGAAAAACGGCAAGGTGGATTTAAAGGTATACGGATATAAGCCGGAAGCGAAAAGAGGAAATATCCTTCGGGTTGCGCTTCTGCAGATTGCGCCTGCAGGCTCTTTGGAGGAGAATTTCCAAAAAGGTGCGGCGTATTGCAAAATGGCAAAGGCGCAGGGGGCAGATATTGCGCTGTTTCCCGAAATGTTCAGCTGCGGCTATGATATTTACGAGCGGCCGCCTGAGGTCTGGACAAAAGACGCCATTTCAGCGGATGACCTCTTTATTACGCGGTTTTCAGACCTTGCCGCAGAACTTTCGATGGCAATCGGCATTACCTATCTGGAAAAAACAGAGCAAAACCCCGGAAACAGCATGATTCTTTTTGACAGATACGGAAAACAAGTTTTGTCGTACCGCAAGGTGCACACCTGCGATTTTTCCGTGGAAAAGCATCTTTCTGCAGGAGATTCGTTTTCTGTAGCCAATCTTGACACCGCGAAAGGTTCTGTAAAAGTAGGCACCATGATTTGCTACGACAGAGAGTTTCCCGAAAGTGCAAGGATTCTGATGCTAAAGGGCGCAGAAATTGTGTTGGTGCCGAACGCCTGTCCCATGGAAATCAACCGTCTGTCCCAGCTTCGGGGCAGGGCGTATGAAAACATGATGGGCTTTGCCACCTGTAACTATCCGTCTTCCGTTCCTGATTGCAACGGTCATTCCTCTGCCTTTGACGGCGTGGCATATCTGCCGTCTCTTTCCGGGTCACGGGATACCTGCATTTTAGAGGCAAACGGCTCGGAAGGCGTATTCATGGCAGAATTTGACCTTGATATGATGCGTGTGTACCGCAGAAGCGAGGTCCACGGAAATGCGTACAGACGGCCGGAAATGTATGGCATATTAACGGAGCAAATTTTAGCAGAGCCTTTTGTGCGGCAAGATAAACGGTAAAATACAAAAGAACAGGAAAGCTATATCGCTTCGCAAATAAACGCACTTCCTGCGTAAATCGCAGGGGGTGCGCTTTTGTTTTTAAAAAAATTTTTATGATATACCTATAAACCTATTGACATGGTTCGTAATTTATGATATATTTAGGTCATGACCTAAATATATTCGGGAGGTAGCATATGTTAAACAGTATTGTAGAGAGACACAGACGGATTGTGCCGCTGTCGGATAGCGAAAAATAGATTATCCGCTCGGCAACGCGTCTGTTTTTATTAAACGGATTTTCCAACACCACGGTTCGCATGATTGGAGAGGATTGCGGCATGAGAATCGGAACTGTTGCATATCACTTTCATACCAAGGAGGATATGCTGTATCTTTTAATTCAGGAGCTGATGGATTTTCACAGCGAGGTGATTGAAGAAATCCACGGACACGCGGAGGATGTTGTTTTATCCTACTGCATGGAGGTTGCGGTGCAGATTGCGCTTTGTGAAACGGACGAAAAAGCGCGGGATTTATACTATTCGGCATACGCACACCCGGGAACGCTTGAGCTTATCAAAAGCTGGAGCGCAAAGAAAAACGCGCGGCTTTTAAAATCCTATCTTCCCGATTGGACGAAGGATGATTTTCAAAGAGTGGAGCATGTGGCAAGCATGATAGAGTTTTCGGCGTTTACCTCGCCGTGCGACGAGGATTTCACATTAGAGGATAAAACGGCGCTGATTTTAGAGTCTTTGATGAAGCTGTACTGCATTCCGGAAGAAGAACGGCTTGCGGCAATCGAAACCGTTCGGAGCACAGACTGCCGGAAATATGCGGCTGAGCTTTTCAAAAAGTTTGTGGACAGATTAGATAACAGCAGTACGGCATAATCGGAAAAGGAGGTTTTCTTATGAAGTGGAAAAAGGGGATTGCGTATATATTGACGGTGGCGGTTCTGTCTGCCATGCTTCCTACTGTGGCAGGCGCGGAAGACGGCTTAGAGCTTATGGGAATGACAGAGGTGCTCTACAGCAGCAGCACCATCAATAAGTTTCATCTGCAGAATAAAGAGTTTTCGCTGAATGACTCAAGCATTTCCAACAGTGACTATGCAAGCTTGAGCATCGGCGCCAATGTGAAAGAGGCGCGCTCAAGCTCTCTGGTGGAAATGCTGTGGAGCGATAGCAAATACCCTCTGGGCAAAAGCTACTACCGCTGCAGCAAAAGCGGAAGCGACAGAGGCGGCTGGTATCAGTGGGCACGCTGGGTGATGACGGGCGAAGAAGCCAAACTGATGAAAAAGCTCCTCTATGTGGACGGCAATCTGCAGGTGGGTGGACGGTATCAGGGGCATATTGATTCCCAGTCCGGTACGATAATGGGACAACCGCAGTTTGCCATTGAGCAGAATTATGTGGAAGGCTCTGATGCTACGGTACTGGTTTATAAAGACCATACGATGAGTAAAGATAGTTCCAAAGATACGCCGATTCAGCAGACATTGGCTTTTTCCAATGTAGACCAGAAGACCAACGCTATTTACATGAAAATGTCGGGCACAAAAGCACCCTGGCTGTTCTGGGATGATAAGAACTTCGCCGAAATCTATTATCCCCAGGCGTTTTTCCGTGATGTTTTGGCGCCGAAGGTGGAGAAAGTGTATGTGGAGGGCGGCACGAAAAGCAGCTCTTCCGGAACACAGAATTTCAGTAACGGCGACAAGGTGCAAATCCGCATGGAGCTTACAGAGCCTGTCCGCATGAAAAACGGCGATTATAACAATGCTTTTAAAATTACCGCGTCCGGCCTTTCCGATTTTAAAGCGGTAAAATATGATGAAGTGAATTATGAAAAGGCACAGCTGACCTATGAAGCAACGGTGGTGGATTCTCCGGATTGCCGTTCCTTTTCCGATTTCGTTGTCAGCATTGCCGTGCAGAAGGATAGAGTGTTTGACCTGGCAGGCAATGCCATGGGCGAATCGCCTGCTACCACGAAGCACACAAATATTCGCCTGGACGGATATCTTCCCAGAATCGACGGGATTGATGTTGTCAGCGTCAGCGTGAAAAACGCAGAAGGCAAATTCATTACCACCAAAGAGCATAAACCGGTAATCAAGCCCGGGGATATGATTAAATTCAGGGTGCACTTCAATCAGTACCTGAAGGAAACCTGCAACAGCATGTCTGTTTTTCCCATCAGCGTGGACGGAAGCATCCATAATGCGAATATGAGTGCGGTGTATAAAGACGGACGCATGGTTTCCAAATCAGGAAATTATATTGAAGACAGCATGGAATTTGATGCGGTGGAATATGATTTCACGGTTCCGGCTTCGGCAAAGCACGGTGCAGTAATTTGCACACCAGATAAACACGCAAACGGCTATTGGGAAATCACCGATTTTTCAGATTCTCTTTCCGGCATGTACGGAAACCTCAGGCTGGATGTGAACCGCAAAAACCTGCAGAAGAGAACGGAAATGAAAGCACAGGATGGCGAAGACCATGTGTTTGCGCTCACGGTTGACACAGAATCTCCTACGCTTTCCTTAACGGATGATAAGGGCAACGCGGCAGAAAATGTGTTCCTTTCTGCCGGGGAAGCAGCAAATGTAACGGGCGAAAAGAAAAATCAGTTCAAGGTGTATGTGAAGTCAGACGAAACCGTGATGGGAAGCGTGAAGGCAGAACTGAAATATGTTTCCAAGGAAACGCCGGTTACGCCGGTTGTTCTCTCCACGCAGAGCACAGGCGCATACACGGGAAGCAATGTGCTTTCGGATATGTATCTGGATTTTTCCGTTCCGCAAAACGTGGAAATTGACTCTATCGAACACGACATATACATAGAAACAACGGCGTATGACGATATGTATAACAAGAGCGTGCAGAAGTTCTACCTTGCGGCAGACACCAAAAAGCCGAAAACTACGGTAACCAACGGTGGCGGCAAGGGTGAGCTGGTTGATTCGGGCAATGTGCGTTATTGGGAATATCATTTTGAAATAGACGAAGCAATGTCTCGCGAAAATATGAGACTTTATTATCGGTTTGGCGGCGAAACAGAGTATCGCTACACCGATGAAAGCTCCGGCTTTACCGTAAAATCCGGCGAAATTACAGCGGAGGAAACGGATTCCGGCTCCATCACCTATTATGCGGAGGACGGAAGCGGAAATGCGGAAAGTGCAGTAACCAAGCATTATTATATCAGCGACAACCGAAAAGTCGAGCCGGCAAACCCGGAAGAGGTGGGGCAGTACGCAGAGTCCAGAGACATTGAATTTACGGGCTTTTTACCGCCCTCGGAGGAATCGGTAGGCATGGTGTATGATTATCTGGTATATTCCGTAAACAACGGAGCCTATCAGGCAATCAGAAGCGAGGATGGCGGCAATGTGTTTATCCCGAAGGAAGCGCTTTCAGACGGATGCATCATCAGCTACAAGCTCATTCGGAACACCGAGCAGGACATGGACACAGAAGCATATGCCGAGGTGTTTGATATCGTGTATCACGCAGATGACGTACCGCCGGATTTCCATACGGATGTGTATCGTGACAGCAGCGGAAACGCCGTTTCGGCAAGAGTGCTGTCTCCCGGCAGCATGACATCGCACCCCAGAAATATTGTGTCTGCCAAAATGGTTCTTTCCGACGGCGTAAACGAGCTGGAGCTGGATACCGCAGAACACATCAGAAACGGCATGTTCTATATGAATATGGACTTAACCGCCATCATAAACGATGCGGAAAATCCCTTCACCTCGGGACGGTATACGTTGACGGCAACGGTTGTGGATGCAAACGGACATGAAGCAGTGCTGAACGTGCTGGGAGAAGAAGGCGCGGACATCATCGTGGACGCACCCGTGATGAAAAATATCCATATAAAATCCGCCCACGACACGGCGTTTGACGAAAACATCGGCTCCTTTGCCAAGGGGGAAAATGCGCAGAGCGAGATTGTGATTTCGCAGGAATCTGTGGATGAGATGATTTCAAGCGGCTTGCCCTTTACGCCGAAGGCTGATAGCTACCGTGTGGAAACACAGCTTTATATGGCATACTCCGGTGCGGCATACCCCAAGCTGGAGGAGGAAGACGTTTTTTATACCATCTCTGCAGACTACGGCGAGACATGGACAGAATACGCAAAAGCCGAGCTTTTGAATTCTGACGCGCAAATCCTGGAAGAGGACTTAAAATCCTATGCGGTTTACACTGCAGGCGTCCTCCTTCCGAAGCAGAAGGAGGACGGCGACAGAACCTTTTATATCCGCTTCCGTGTTGGTGCAAACGTATATCCCGGTGACATTGCGACAGTTACGGTTCACACCGATGTTACCGCACCGAGAAACGGCTTTATTCCCGATGCGGTGGGTAGCGACGAAACCGGCTGGTTAAGACCGGTTCACTACACGAAAGAGCATGTCCGCTATGCTTATGTGGGCATGGATGACGGCTTTATGGGACCGGTACTGACCCATGAAGTGCTGAAAATTGAGGATAAGGACGGAAAACAGGTTCCCAAGGAGCAGTACGGCGATTATATTGAGGTTCAGCATGTGGGCAATGTGCTCAAATATGTGATATTTAAACAGCGTTGTCATCTTTATGTTCGCGTCAGCGATATGTGGGGCAACAGCATGGATGCAGACTATGAATGTATGTATATAGACGATTTGCTCCCCGAGGTGCGGATTTATAATAAGGACACCGACGAGTTCACCTATGTGGCGGTTGCAAACGTCCGCAGGGTTTCCTTCGGCGTTGTTTCCCCGGGTGAGCTTACCATGACGGAGAACGCAAAGAAGCTCTATGAGCAGCTTGTGTCGGACGGTATTGTGGACGAAGGCTTTTTAGGAGAACGCCCTGCACAGATAGAGGGCAAAATCCTTGCGGTGTATCGTTTCCGCCAGAGAAAGCTGGCAGAGCAGGCGTATGACATCATCGGCACAACCTACGATCCCGAAGGCAATGAAATCGAAACCTTCAAGGTGCAGTCGGTTGCATCGGAGGCAGAGCCTATCGCAAAGCTTTCGGAAAGCAGCACGGCATCCAACCTGGGCAAAACGATCCGTGCCGCCCACACCATGACCTTTAACGTTCCCGTGGCGCAGGTGCGCGGCGAAAGAGCAGAGCTTTTAAAAGAGCACGGCTTAGATGCGGCACAGGAATTGTATACAGGGGATTTAATGTTTGCAACAGAGCTTAACGCCATTTTAGATATCACCACAGGCGGAACGGTTTATGTTGAGGACCGCTTGGGCAGAGCGGCGGAAATTTCAGTGGATGTTTCCGGAACCGAGTTTGTGGAATATGCGGGACACAGCATTTCTTATGAAGAAATCAATCAGACGGGTAGTGTGAAACGAAACGAAGACTTTATTTACGGCGACAATATGGCGGTTCGTATCACCGTGTCCGGAAACGATGATGTTGCAGCGATTAAGCCGGAAATATCCGGCGTGTTCGGCGTTTCCGCATCCTCGCAGGAGGATACCACGGGAACGGAATATGAAGGCTACTATAAGAACCTGGTGATTGAAGCACCCACGGGCTTTGCAGACCGTGAAGGTACCGTGATTGCGGCAAGACTTAAGGTGAAGCACAAAGCAACGCTGGAAGAATATAACGATGTGATTTTATTAAATTGCGACGATAAAGCACCGGTGCTGCTGGATGCGGCGGTGATGAAGCGAACAGACCAATACGCATCCGTTAACGTGATTTATATTTTCTACGACCGCTACGGTGTGCCGTTGATAGAATCGGATATCGGAAACGGCTTTGAGGAAGTGATTTCCGAGCAGGGAACAGCGCTTGTGCGCTATCTTGCAAACGGAACGCCCCTGATTCGCGCTACCGATGGAAACGGCAACGTACTGACGGCAAGCGGTCATAGTATCGACGGCATCGTGATCAGCAACAGCTTAGTTGAGGGAAGAGACTATAGGATTGAGATATCAGACACCTACAAGCACCCTGTGGAAGCGGGAAAGTTCTATCAGGCGGTGTATGTAAAGGTTGTGCCGATAGAAAACGGCAAGACCTTTACCGGCACAGCCACAGAAGGCGTTTATGTGGACTCGGAGGAAGAGATTGTGCTGGAACTGGTAGATGAACATGGGCAGAAGGTGCTGAAAAAATGCGCGCCTCCCGTGGACTGCACGCCGCCTAACATGTTTGCCGTGCAGGATAATTCCGGCGAATATGTATCCTCTATCCGCTACACGGTAACAGTCAGCGATAAGCGGGCAGGTATCCGTAGGGTTTACGCAAAAGGCGTGGGTGAAAACGGCGCCGATGTGGATTTAGAGCTTATCAGCTCTGACAGCATGTATCAGCAATATGCGTATCATGCAGAAAGCGCAGATGATATCACCGTGGTGGCAGAGGACGGCGCAGGCAACAAAGCCGAAACCGTGCTTTCTTCCAACTCGCAGATTGTAGGGCCCCTGGTGCTGCGGACATCACAGAGCATTCTGGGTGCAACCAACAAAAATGTTATGGTGACCATATCTTCAGCGGACGGACGAAGAATTTATACCCATGTGCCGGAAAATCAGGGCGATTCCTTCTTAGCACCCGGCGATTATGTAGTGTCCGGTAATGATATTGTCTTTACGAAAAACGGCTCCCTTTTGGTTGAGTGCTCCGATGAAGCAGGCAACAGGGAAAACAGAATCATCACCATCACCAATATCGATAAATCCGTGCCGGTGATTACGCCGGTGGTGAGTGAACTGGAAGACGAAGACGGCAACGTGCGCACAGACGCGGTAAAGATTCGGTTCATTCCCGAAGAGGCGGATGACAGATACATGGAAATCTATCTGCTTCACACAGAAAGAAAACCGGAGGAGGGCAATGAAATTGATGTTGCCAAGCTGAAGGAAAAGTGGAACGAATACCGGAAGAATCCGGAAAAATATGTGAACACACCGGAATATGAAGCGGTGTTCCAGAAGCTGTATCAGCTGGACATCAAAAACGAAACCACCTACGCCACCGTAACGGAAAACGGTGAGCACACCTTCTACCTGATAGACAAAGCAGGTAACCTTGCCATCGTTCCGGTAACAGTAACAACGGTGGACGAAACAAAGGCTGACATTACGGGCGTGGCATACAGCTTTCATGCTTCTCCCAAATCGGAAGAAACCAAAACGGTGAGCGGCAATGTGGCAGATATTTCTTCCGTGAAAATTTCAAAAGAGACCACAGGATACCTCACCAATCAAAGCATCGATATCACCGTAACCACCAACGAGCCCGTGCGGTTCTACGGAAGCAGTGATGACGAATATAAGACCACGGTAACGAAAAGCTTTTTCAAAAACGGCATATATAATTTTGCCGTGGAGGATAAAGCCGGCAATGTAACAGAAAAGAGCATTGCCATTGAAAACATATTATCGCGCCAGCTTTATATGGAATTTGAAACGGATGAGGTTGTGATTTTCCGTGGCAAGGAAGCAGAGTTCGACAAGAGCATTTTAAGTGTGTTTACTGTGTTTACGTATGATGCCGAAGGAAACAAGGTAACTCTTCCCAAAGAGGATTATCACGGCATCATTGACTACGGCAACCTCAACATAGAAGATTTATCCAAAAATATCTTCAACCGCAGCAATCCTTACACCGTGACCTACCTTGCAATCGATGAAGCGGGCAACCGGGTAGAACGCACAAGACGCGTTGTTTTAGCAGACACAACGGACACGTTAGTTACCGTAAACGGCGAAGCACCCAACGGCGCATCCTGCGTGTATGTGGATAAGGGAGAGGTGACCGTGAAGGTGGAAAACTATGGCGGTCTTCCTGC
Organism: Clostridia bacterium; assembly: GCA_017396465.1. GTDB lineage: Bacteria > Bacillota > Clostridia > UBA1381 > UBA9506 > Congzhengia. The sequence continues at coordinate 15,116 of JAFQLU010000096.1, forward strand.
CGTGGTTAAGGTTTCTCCGGGACAGAAAAACGGTGCCCAAATGAAGTTTGAAACGGGCGAGCTTGCGCAAAATGCAGAAGGAACATACACTTTTGCACCGGAAAACACCGGATGGTACACCGTTGGCGTGAGAACCCTGTTCCAGGATATCTTCGTGGTATGGGTTTATGTGGGATAACAGGAGGTACAGAATATGAAAATATGGAAAAAAATAACGGCTTCCTTTCTGGCAACGCTGATGCTGCTTTCTGCATGCTCGGCGGTAGCCTTTGCGGCGGAATCCCCATCCAAAAGCATCAGCAACCGCTATCTGACCTATTCGGTAAATGATAAAACCGGCTTTTTCAGCATCGGAACGCTGGAGGGACATCCGCAGAAATCGCAGGACAACAACATGAATCTCCTCTATGCAGGAGATTCTGTTGAAACCTCCTTCACCACGGTTCGTTTAGACGGAAAAGACTACATTTTCGGTCAGGACTATGGGATTTTCGGTTTATCTGCAAGTGATTGCGAAACCAAAGTGGATGCGGTGAACAACGCCGTGCACACCACATGGACGATTAAAGGCGTGAAGGTAACCCAGTCGGCGTATCTGTCCAGAACGGATAACGTAACCACCACCGGGAACTTAAGCCTTGCCTATAGTGTGGAAAACACCACCGAGGAAGAGCACAAGGTGGGAATCCGCGTGATGCTGGATAATGCATTGGGCGCAATTGATGCGCCGGTTCCCATGGTGGAAAGCGAGCTTGCTCCCATCTCCAAGGAATCGGAATTCTTTGCAAACGGCAGAAAGCCGGGGGATTATATCCGATATATTGATAACATTGATGCGCCCACGAAGGAAGCCTTTGTGGTGTTCGACTCTGTATATTCGGATAAGCCGGACAGAATGGTGGTGGGGCATTGGTATAACTTAGCCTCCGCCAAATGGGACTACAAGCACGACGCCAATATGGCGTTTACCGGCGGCGTGAATACATATGCCAAGGCAGACACCGCAACGGCGTTTTACTGGAACGAAGAAACTCTGCCTGCGAACACAGGCAGAATGGACAGAACCTTCCTCTATGGCGTGGGAAATTTCTCCGTCGGTGCAACGAAAGGTGCGTTTAACGTGTCTTTGGAATTAGACGACAGCGGTCTGGTGCTAAATTCGGACGGAACGGCTTACCAAAACCACTTTGTGGAAGCAACGGTGACGCTTCACAACAATGTGGACGGAAGTGAAGACTTATTGTCTCCTGTCCTCAATTTAAGCTGTGACGAGGGTGCGTTCATTCTGTATGACGAAACGGACACAGACCTTATCGGCTTTGAGAGCATCACAGAGCCTTTGGGGCATTTAGACCGAGGACGTGTCCGCACCTTAAAATATAAAATCGCCGTAGACGTTCCCGAAAAGCTTTCCACCATAGCCGTGATTGCCACGGTAACGGGAAATGACGATGACCATAAGTCTTCGGTGAAACGGTTTATTTATGCTCCGGCAAAGAAAGCGGAAAGCTCCTCCTTTGCGGTAACAAGCATCGGACAGAGTAAGTTCCATATTTCGGGAAACCGTATTTTTCTGCTGAAGGGTATCTTTGACGAAACCGCCCTTGCGGACAGAACCAAATGGGCGGCGGCGCTGGTCAGCAAAATTGACCCGTCTCTTCGTTATGAGATTCGCCACGAGGATATCACCGTAAGCTCGGAAACCGATATGGCGCTTACCTGTAACGGCGATATCGCAGAAGGCAGATACGGTCTGGAGTTTTCCTTCTTCGAGGAATATAAAGAGATTTACGGAAACACATACACCTTTGATTCTATTGAGGTGGTGAACAATTCTGCACTCATTATGTCGCAGGCATCCTGCCTCGCTGTTGTGCGCCGTGGACAGAAATCGGATTCTACGTATGAAATCAAAGAATTCTATAATCGTCCTGCGGCAGAGGCGTATGAAAAAGCGCTTCCCTTCGGCGACGAAATGGTGATGCTTTTAACCGGCGAATTCAATGTGGAGCGCAGTGGGCTCGGCCATGTTCAGGGCTATTCCTCCACAGGTGATGTTGTTTTAAACGATGTGCTGGTATCCAGAAAAGGCTCAAGACTGGAACACATCGGAAGCGTTGGTGTCGGTGGTGTGCGGTTTACGGCGAAAGACGAAGTTTTAGTTGCCGATCAGGACAGTGCGCTTTTAGATGTGGATTCTAAAGTGGAGTGCTTCAGCGGACATCAGTTCTCGCTGCTGGACGGTAGCCTTCGGCTGGAGCCAAAGGGCTTCAGCGGTACGATGTTCGATCTTATCATGGGCCCTGTCCAGTTTGAATTCGGCGTTCTCGGCAAAGACAAGAAGGGCTATAACATTCACTTCGGCGGAACCTTGAACCTCATCGGATATGATCCGACTGCCAAGGAATCGGATCCGGCGGTGGGCGGATATGAGGGCGAGCATGCGGAGGATATCAAAAAGCTGGGCAGAACCGGCAGAGGCGTGAACCTGACCTGTGCCATTGACCGTGTTCTTTTTGATAAAAACGGTTTTGTGGGGGTTGATACCACCACAAAGGTAAGCTATGTTGCAACCAATGTTTTGGGCTGTGCGCAGATGGATAAGCTGTCCGGCACACTCAAGGTCAACACCATCGATAATGAATTCGGCATGAGTGGAACAGTCAATGTAAAAGGCTTTGTATTCAGTTTGGGAATATCCTTTGCGCAGGCATCCAGGGGAGGCGGCGTGTACCCCGACGATTTTAATCTTTTGCTTTCCGTTCCACCCACCAAAGCGCTGGGTCCCCGTCCGGCGTTTGGCTTCTATCTGATCGGCTTAGGTTTTCAGGATATTGTCACAATGATAGATAAAGTAGAGAACGAAACGCCAGCAGAGTACAGAAAACGGCTCAATCAGTCCACCATGGACGTAAACGGAACCATCGGTGTCACATTGTTTGAGGTAATTCTGCTGAACGGAACCTTAAGCGTCGGCGCAAATCACGCAAACTTCTTTGTGAGCGGTTCTGTGCTGGTACTGCCCGGCTTCACCTTTGATTTAGGCGCATATTCTAACTGGAAGCAGGCAATCAAGAATCATGATGGACAGGTGATAACACCCCAGCAGGTAACCTTCAACATCAAAGGTAACACCAACTTTATTGATATTTACCGTGGCGGTCTGACTCTCGGCGGTACTCACACGGATAAAACGGGCAATTCCTCTATTGACCCCAATATGTTTGTGTATAGTCTCTATGGCGGTCTGTATCTGCCCAAAGGAATTCCCGTTGTGGGCGGTACGGAGCTGCTTGGTGCAACCGGAACACTGGATAGTACCGGTATTATGGTTCTGGCAAGCATTTTGGGCATTGAGCTTGGCGTAAGCTATGCATGGGGCGGCGATGTACTGTGGCTGTATGAAGAAGGAAACGAAGCGGAAGAAATGAACCTTTTAAATAACGCACAGTATGTTGTGGCATCAAAGCCTGAAATGGAGCTTTTAAGCGATGAAAACCACATCAGCGGCGAGATAGAAAGTGAAACCGGCTACGGAACCCTCATCGGCATCACATACCACGGCAAAACACCCGGTGTAAAAGATCTGAAATTAACGGTGGACGGCGTGGATTATCCCTTAACCGCGGCTGATGGAAACTACCAGAACGGTAACTGCTTTGTGATGCCGGATCTGGGCGAAGGCGGCAGAGTCTTAGTGGGTATCACCGATGCCTTTGCAGGCAAGCATACCTACACATTGACCGCACCCGACGGTATCACCCTGGTGAAAATGGAAGCAATGAACTTTACCAAAACGGCTTCTGCCAAATCCGTAAAAGGCAACGGAAACGGCACCGTAACCGTAGAGGGCACTAAGTCCCTGCAGGGAAGCCGTGTAGAGCTTTATTACATCAACGACAAAGAAGCATACGAAAATATCAGAACGGAAGAATATACAGACGAAAAGGGCGAGAAAAAGATTCGTGTGTATAAAGAGGTAAACGGCAAAAAGGTTGAGCTGGACGAAGCGTTCTATCAAAGCTTTGCAGAGCATATGCTGGCGTCTGTAAAGGTAACGGAGAATACCACGGCGGTAACACTTACGCCTGAAATTCCCGGCCACGCAAAGAGCGGAGAATATTACCTGATGGCGGTGGTGCGCTCGCCTCACGGCAAGCTGTCCAGATGCCTGACGGAAGAAGCAATCCGCTATACGAACCCCCATCAGCCTCTTTCTGCAAAGAGTGTGAGTCTGGTGAATGTGGGCAACGGCGCTCTTCGTGCAGAGGTTATTTCGGAAGAGACGGAAGAAAAGCTCACCGGCTATTTTGTGAGCCTCTATAACGAAACAGACCAAAAATATGAAGTGACAACGCAGTACTACCAAAAGGATGAAACCATCCTCTTTGAAAAGCCTGTGGTGCAGGCGGGAAAACAGTATCATGCGGAGATTTCCTGCGTGAACGTGTTCTCCGATGAATTCGTAGAAAGTGCCGACACCACCGTTTCTGCACCGGTTTCGGTACGCGAGCCGCAGAAAACGGTGATGGAGGTAGCTTTAGTTACCGCATCGAAAGAAGCATCCTATACGGGAACAGACGGCATCGTGCAGACCTTGCCGTACCTTGTAGGCAAGCATGCAACGGTTCAGGCAAAAACCAATGAGCCTGTTCACGGCAGATTCGTTGTGGACCAGACGCAAACGGCCTGGACGAAAGAAAAGCTGACCGAGTTCACCTACACGGCTGAAAACCTTCCCAACGGCAAGCACACCATGTATTTTGAATCGAAAAACAGCATGGGAGATATCACCTTAAGTGAGCCTGTTACCTTCGTGGTAACAGAGGATGCACCGGCGTTTCTGTTAGACAATGCGACGGCGAAGGTGCAAAACGGCACAATCACCGTTTCCGGCTTGGCGCATGCAGCAGAAAAAGTGGTGCTGATGGATAAAACCGTGCCTGTGGAAGGTGACGGTCGGTTCACCGTTACGGTACCTTACAGCTCCGACCGCTATGCCGAGCGGCTTCCGCTTAAGGCTGTTGGCTATAACGGCACAGAAACCGAAATCAGCGTGATTGCCGTAAATCCCGAGGTAACACCTATCGACTCCATCGTGGTGAAAGTCAACGGCGAAAGCAAGGATGAAATCACCTTAAAGCCAGGCGAAACGGCTTCCGTTTCGGCTTTGGGCAGTGCCGCAGGGCAGGAGCGGAGCATGGATGAAATCCGCCTGTATGTTCACGAGGGCAATAACCTGGTAACGTTGGCGGAAGACGGCACGCTTACGGCGCTTTCCTCCGGTGTGGCATATGTGAAGGCGGCGTATAGCTTCGGTACCGTGGAAACGGACGAAGGCACAAAGGAATATGCCTATGAGGACATCTTAAAGATTAACATCGTGCGCAAAACCCGCACACCTTACGGCTCTATTCCGGATGGTGCAAGCATCACAACGGAAGAACCTTTAGAAATCAGCGGTGAAGGCGATATTTACTATACCGTAGACGGCTCTGTGCCCACGGCAGAATCTGACAAATATAAAGACGCTATTTATTTCGAGGAAGGCGATGTTACCGTAAAAGCCATTGCAATCAAGGAAGGCTTTTTAGATAGTGACGTGGCAGAGTGGCACTACACCGTGGAAGCGGAAGAGGAAGAAACCTCCTTCCGTCCGGGAAGCGGTGGCGGCTCGGGTGCAAGAAAAGACAAAGCTTCCCGAAGCATCACTTCCTCCTATCAGGGAATGCCCGTAAATTACGGCTTTAAGCTTACGCTTACCCCCGAGGACGGAGGCGTGATTTACTATACCACCGACGGCACAACGCCCAACAAGGAATCGGTAAAATACGAAGGCCCCATTGTTGTGAAAGAGGATATGCTGGTTCGTGCTGTGGCTTGGTATGAAGGTGATGTTTACAGTAAGGTTCAGTCTTTTGACATAAAGCTGAATGCATACGGCATTTTCCTGAAGCAGAATATGGAAAAAGAAGGCCTGATGGGCGGTTATCCCGATGGTACCTTCCGCCCCGATGCACCCATCACCCGTGCTGAAACGGCAACGGTGTTCCGCCGTGCAACGGAGATGTATGGCTACGAAGTCGATGAAGGAAGATTTACCGACATCGAAATGTGGGCAAAAGACGCCATCTGCCGGCTTGCAGCGGCAGAGGTGGTAAACGGATACCCCGACGGCACCTTCCGCCCGGATAACCCGGTAACAAGGGCTGAATTCATAACCATGCTGATGCGCATTATCGGCGAAACGGGAAGCACGGCAGGCTATAGCGACACAGAAGGACACTGGGCAGAAAAATACATTGCCAAGGCAAAAGAATACGGATACATAAACGGCTATGAGGACGGCTCTTTCGGGCCTGACGCATCCATCACCCGCGCCGAGGCACTTGCCATCATGTCCCGCGTGTTCCTCTTTGAGGGAAACGGAACGGCATGTAAGTTCACAGACGTTTCTCCCAATCATTGGGCATTCGGCTATATCGCAGAATAACAAAATATCAGGAGGCAGAAGCTCTTGGCTTCTGCCTCTTTTTGCATATTTGAAAACCGACTGTTTTTCATTGAAAAACTTGATGAAAACTATTGTTTTTATGGGAAAAGAATGGTAAAATGAAAGATAAGAGAATGTCATAAAGCAAAGGGAAAGGAAAAGGAGACACATATGAAAAAAGAACCCATTTTTCAGATGATAAAATTCACACTGTTTTCCATATCCGCAGGGGTGATACAGGTCGGTTCGTTCACTGTGCTTCATGAGCTGTTTTTCTGGCGGTATTGGCCGGCGTATCTGACGTCTTTGGTGTTGTCCATCGTGTGGAATTTCACCTTTAACCGGCGGTTCACCTTTCAGTCCGCTGCAAATGTTCCCGTTGCCATGGCAAAGCTTTTCGGCTTTTACGCGGTGTTTACGCCTGTGTCCACATGGCTGGGGCATCTGGCGGAAACCGCAGGGGCGAACGGCTATCTCATTCTGGCGGTTACCATGCTGTCTAATTTCTTTCTGGAATTTTTGTTTTCCATGTGCGTGATATATAAAAATCAGGAAAACACCCGGGTGAAAAAGAAGAGCCGGAAAGGTGACTCCCCTGAAGCGTAAGATTTTTCCGATTCGGTTACATAGGAGGAGAACATGAAAATTTTAAAAGACGATTCTCTTAAAACCAGCCGAAAGGATTTTATCCTGGCAAGGCGTATTGTTGAAATTCTGCTTTATCTGATGGCGGCGATTCAGCTCTTTCAGGAGTTTTCGGACAGTCGGTATTTCGACCAACTGCTGATGATCCTTTCGTTAACCGGTTTGGTTGTGTTCTTTTGCGGTGCAGCGAAGAAAAACGACTGCATATTAGAAAACTATGAAACAGAGTATCACACAGAGCAAAAAGAAATGATGGATTTCCATAATAATTTTATTGCCAGTATGTTTATCCCGATGCTGTTTCTGTTTCGTACGGATGATGTTATTTTTACAAACACAACCTTGTGGAATCTGGATACTGCAAAAATGATTATCATTGCGGTGGCTTTTGTTTCCTTTGCATATTATCGGTTTTTAGTGTATTTTTCAAAACGGTATTCCCAAAAGAACAAAAGTGTGGAAGCACGAGATGAGGCAGAAGAGAAGAAACGGAAGTTTAACTTCGTATTCTGGTTGTCGTTTGGCGGAATGATATTGGATGGCGTGCTGATTTGCCTGAATCTGCTTCTTGTGGGAAGTATGGAGTGGAAAAATATGTATTTCAGTAATGTCACGTTAAATACATGGTTTTTCCTTGCCGTGTGCTGTTTCGTTTTCTTTTTTCTTCAGGACAAAAAGCACGTCATACTATATATTGCCGCCGGGGTTACCGTATTGTCCGTTGCATACAATGGATATATGCAATTCAGTGAGGAGAAGCCCTATTCCTTCGGAACGGCGGATTATATGGATACATTCATACTCGATGAAGAAGATAAAACATACATAAACATTGCCTGCCGCTTTGAAACCGACGAAAATAATCAAGGGGTATATAAGTGCTATATGGGTATTTTGAAGGAGGACGAGGAGGAACTGAAGTTTCAGGAAGAAGCGATTGCGTACGGAACCTACGAAGCAATAGAATACAAAAACAGCTTCCTTGAGTGGCAGGACAGAAATTCGGATATTTTTTATAAAAAGAGCGAGCTTAAAGCGGGAGAAATGCCGGTATCTTTCCGGATACTGAATGAAAAAGTTGTGTGTGTGGAAGACGGCGAGCTCAAACAGTATATCGACAGCGAAAAACATGTGACATCGAATTTTGATGATTTGGAAACAGAGTCCATCGTTGTTGGGAACGGTTATATAGACTTTCGGGGAAATGAACTGGAAAAGACGGAAGACTTATATGCATATATAGACCATAAGCTGAATGAATTTGAACCGGAAAATAAGTAAAAGGAGTGTGCTTTTATGCTGGCAAAAACAGAGGTTAACACAGGAAGACAAGTGGAGCTTGATTACATGAAGGGACTGTTTGTTCCCATGATTTTGCTTATCCACGCATTTCAGATGCTGGGCGGGCCGGATGCAATGGTGCCTGCCTATCAGATTACATATATGATAGCCACCATGACAGGTGCAGCAATCTTTATGTTCGTGCTGGGCGTGGGAAGTGTGTATTCCAAAAAGAGCGATAAAGCGCTTCTTTCATATGGCGTAAAGCTTATCATCATGGAATTTGTGTGGAATGCGTTAACCCTTGCCCTTCCCATGATTTTGGGGCAACTGCTTCGCATGCTTTTCGGCGCGGTGCCCAACTGGGCGGAAACGTGGTTGCGGATTCCTGTGATGCTGCAGTATATCAACGTGTTCTTCATTGCCGGCATGTGCTATTTTGTTATCGTTCTTTGCAGAAAACTGAAGGTGCCGACGGTGGTATATTTTATTCTGGCGGCGGTGCTTTTTGTGGTAAATCCCTATTTATATATGCTGGGGAAAACCACGGGCAATGTGGTGGCAGACTATATTTTAACCACCTTTGTGGGAGGAAGAGACGCGGTTTCTTTAACCTTTATCACCTTTTTGCCCCATGCGCTTTTAGGCGTCGGTTTTGGTAAAATTCTGCGCCGCACCGAAAACAAAGGAAGGCTTTACGGCGTGCTTGCTGCGCCCTTGGCGACTATAGTGATTGCATACTTTATCTATGCCGTCAAAACCCATCCCGATTTTGCATCCCTGTATCTTTATTCCGATATGGGTTACACCTTCCCCGATGCGTTTCGTGCCTTTGCCAATGCATCCAGCGTTCTTCTTTTAGCAGGGCTTTTGTATGCTCTCCGGAACCTGATTGGCAAATGCACGCCCCTGCATAAGGTGATTATGCAGTTCTGCAAAAACAACACGCCTTATTATGCCATCCATCCCTTTTACTATTGCACCATTTTGGCGGCTGCGGCTTATGTGCCTTTTTCGGCAGGCTTCTGCACTTTGATGGCGTTTGTGGTGGGAGCTTTATGCTTTGGCACCATTCTTTTATGGAACCGCTTGAAGAAAAACAAGTCATAGATTACGGAGGAATCAAGAAATGAATTACAGACGAAAGATTGCGTTAAAAAAAGAAAAGGAAGCGCGTCTTATTCGAGCGAAAAGCTTTGCAGAATATAAAATTGACAGTACAGAGCTTGATATACATGCAAAGCACAGACTGTTTTTATCCTGCGAGGATGCATCCTGCCCGACCATGAAAAATGAGTCCGGTGCGGAGCTTACCTATATGCTGATTGATGATTCTCTCCATTACGGCGAGGCGGAAATGAACCGATATTGCCTGGATTTTTCCTGCGAAAAACCCCTTCCCTTTGCCAAAAGAGCATTGAAAAAAATCGTGTGGCAGCCGCTGGTGTACGGACTTTTTGTCTATAGCGGATTTTGTGACTATGAAAGCGAATGGTCTTTTGGTTTGCGTGTGAAAGCAAAAAAATTAAAAATGGAAGAAGGCGGATATCTTCTCATGCGTGCCGATGTGTGGCCTGTAAAAGACGGCGTTGATGTACGAGACACCTGCGCCTCGCCCGATGAAACCCATGTTATAGACATTCCGCAGGGTACATATCCGTATCAAAAAATCGAAGAAAAGCTTTCTTTGGACAAAAATCGCGTTGCCTGCGTTATCATAACCCTTGAAGGGGAAAACTATAGCGGAAACGTGTATTTCGAACGCCCCTTTTTATCCGATATGGAAGGCAGAAATCTGCTTCCCGAGTTTGATAAAGCAAATTTAGGGTTAAACCGTTTTGCGTGGCTGGGACAGAATCTTTCTAAACGAGAATGGCCGAAGCTGGAAATTTCCGTAAATGGGAAAAGGGTTTTTGATGATGAAGTATTTTTGAAGGTACATCGCTTTTCTCCTGTTGAAGTGGAGCTGCCCGAGAACTGCTTTATGCAGGGGGAAAACACAGTTTCCATTGCTTACAAAAGCGACTACCCGGATGCGATTCCCCTTTTATTTGACGAGATTTTGCTGCTGGAAAAAGAACATACAGCCTTTTCTCTGATACGATGCCCCGAAGAAGTTACGTGGGGAAAAAGCGCAAAGCTGCTCATAGAAACAAAGGGCGAAGCGCCCGTGCTTTTAAGTGACGATTTTGAGCTTGAGGAGCTGACAATGTTTGATGCGTTCGGGCTTTGTGTGATGGCAATCAAGCCGAAAAGAGAAGAAAATAATCTTTCCTTTACGCTAAAGCAAGGGGGCGAGGAAAAGACCTATACCGTGAAGCGCACCGTGCGCAAAGCAGAGGATCATGTCATTGCCGGAAGCGGGGATATGATTTATGTGAACGTGTCGGACGTAAAGAGCGTTGTAGACTATATCAAGTGGTACGTTGCAAACGAAATCGGGCAGATGGTAACCATCCGTCAGGTGTACAGATGGGGCGGTCAGCGTTTTGTAAACAGTAAGGTCTGGGAAATTTTTCGAGCGCTTTGCGAAAAGCTGGACCTTTATTATGTGCATATTTCAGATGGGCGCGATATTCCCGGTATCGCCACCAACCCCACGGAAAAGATGCTGGAAGGGGACCATTTTCTGGGCAGACAGCTTCATGAGCGGGACGGTCAGCTATTTTACTGGGGTGCCCATCCCAAAGAGGTGCATGCACCTTTGGAGGAGTTTTTTGACCTGGCGGCGCGCCTGGGCAGAGAATACCCCGAAACTGTGGAGGGAGCATTCCGTCCCTTTAACATCGAATACAGCGAGGCAGGCTATTCCTACAGAAGAGAACTGCCCGAGGTGGCAGACATGGAAAAAGCGCACGATATCGCAGCAAAAGAGCTTGCCAATTTAAACCGCGACCGTTTCATCCGCCACACGGGTCCTGCGGTGATGTTTAAATATTTTTACGAAAACGGTTTTACCTGGACCGGCACCGAAACCATGGACGGTGCAACGGAAGCACCCATCTCCTTTATGCGCGGCGCATCCAAGGCATACGGCGCAGAGAAAACAGGGGTTCACCTGGCTCTTCAGTGGGGCAATTACCCCCACGATACGGAGCAGAGATATAAACGGTATCTGCTTTCCCTCTATGTTCCCTATATGCACGGCGTGACCGATATCAACACGGAAGAGGGCCTTTGGTTTATCGAGGCGCGGTTTGACTATTTTAACCGTGTGTCAGATGTGTGCGCGCGGCACCGCGAGCAGTCGGAAAAATTTAATCGGTTTATCAAAACCCACTCCAGAACGGGTGCATTCTACACACCCATTGCGTTTCTGCAAGGCAGATACGATGGATGGAACGGTTTTTCCTCTCCGGTGCAATGGGGTATGTGCACCATGCCTTACGGGGATGAAGCCGCATCCTGGAAACTTCTCAAGACCTTTTATCCTTTGAATTCTATTGAAGCGAGGGGCTGCGGAAAAACGGGTTATATTCCCGAAGGAACGGACAAGCCTTTCGGAATCTTCAGCGGGACTCCAATGGGATGCGTGGATGTTGTGCCTGTGGAAAAAGGAGAGCTTTCCGATTATTCCGTTCTGATTTTTGCAGGGTACAATAAAGCGGAGCAGGCGGATTTAGACAGAGTGCAGGCGTTTGTGGAAAACGGCGGAACGCTTGTTTGCTCCTGGCCCCATTTTTCCGATACGACGCTCAAGGCGGATATAGACAGCTATAATCTGCATATCGCAGAACATAGCCTGGTTTCCGCAATCTGCCAAGGTGAGCCGGAATTTAAAAAGGATATGCTGAACGGAAAAGAAATTATCCTTTGCCAAAATACGGTGAAGAATAAAGAGGTGCACCTGACCACAGAAAACGGCAATCCGCTGGTATATACAGTTTCCTTTGGCAAGGGTAAAATCGTGGTGGTGAACACCTTGTATTACCCCGGAAACGAAGCGGTGTTTGATGTGTATCAGAAGGTTGTGGACGCCGTAAGCTATGAAGCACTTTCCAAAGAGAAGGTTCAGGTTTTCTGCAATGCGGATGTGGAATACACCGTATATCAGCAGGAAAACGGCACGAAGCACTACTATTTCACCGCGGTGGATTGGTATAACGACGGCGAGCGTACAAGATGCGCTAAAATGGAATTTGGCGGAAACGCCTACGATATTACAATGCAGTTCGGCGACCTTGTAAAGGTGGTAACCGATGGCAAAACGGCAGTTTATCCTGTTTGTGATTCTGCGGAGGTTCTGGAACTCTTTGAAGATGCATTCACTGCACAGGGATACGGAGTGCAGGAGTTTTATGTATTGAAAGACGGATGCGCGAAAACCGTTTCGGTTGATTTTGAGAAAGGCCCGGTTCAAAGGGTGAGCTTATAAAAGGAGAAATCATATGAGAAAAAAACTTCAGGATAACATGTTTGAAATCAGCTATATCATTGAGCTTTGCATTTCTATATTGGTCGGACTTGCGGTGGCGGCTATGGCTGTGTGGATTGTGATTGATATGTTCCGTTCATCCTTTTTTGAAAACGGCATTGATTCGCTCGTTCAGCTTTTAGACAAGGCGATTACGCTGGCGATTGGTGCGGAGCTTATCAAAATGCTTTGCAAGCACACGCCGGAAACCATCATCGAGGTTTTAGCCTTTGCCCTTGCCCGTCAACTGATTGTGGGACATGCGGCACCCTGGGAAAACCTTGTCACGGTTTTTGCCATCGCTATCCTTTTCGCAATCAGAAGATTTTTGCTGAACCGCCACGATATGGTTGAAACACCGGACGGCTTGGTAGAGATTGACACGAAGGAAAGTGAAGAATAGGGGTTATACCGATTTTACAGGGAAATCACCATATCGGACAAAGGAGAATTTTATGAAAAATGTGCACATCATTTCCCACAGTCATTGGGACAGAGAATGGTATATGCCATTTGAATATCACAGAGCATATTTGTTAAAGCTTATCGATACCTGTCTGGAATTATTTGAAACAGACGAAAATTTCAAAAGCTTTCATTTAGACGGACACACCGCTTTGGTAGAGGATTATCTGGAGGTGAAGCCCGAAAAGGAAGCTGAAATCAAAAAATGCGTGCAGGAAGGAAAGTTTATAGTTGGCCCCTGGTATGTGCTGCAGGACGAGTTTTTAACGAGCAGTGAGGCAAATATCCGCAACCTTTTGGTGGGTATGGATTTAGGCGAAAAGCTGGGCAGCGTGATGAAATACGGCTATTTCCCCGATGCCTTCGGCAACGCAGGGCAGATGCCGCAGATTTTAAAGCAGGCAGGGATGAAGGGCATCATTTTCGGCAGAGGTGTGACCCACACCGGGATTAACAACTCGATCTCGGAAGGCACATATGCCTCCAAATATTCCGAAATCTATTGGGAATCTCCCGACGGGTCAAAGCTTCCTTCCGTTGTGTTTATGAACTGGTACGGAAACGCTATGGAAATGCCGACGCATGATGAAAACGGCTACTGGGAAAACGCCATCGGCAATGCGGCAAAGTATGCGTCAACAGACGAGCTGCTTCTCATGAATGGCTGTGACCATCAGCCGGTGCAGACGGATTTGTCTGAAGCTTTGGAGTATGCGCGGAAAACACATCCGGAGCATAACTTCATCCATTCGGATTTTAATACTTATATGAAAGCCTGCACCGGAAATCTTCCCGACGATATCAGCACCATAAAAGGTGAGTTAATCAGCCAGGATACGGTTGGGTGGTTTACGCTGGTAAACACCTGCTCAACCCGCGTGGACCTTAAGGTGATGAACAGAACCTGCGAAATGCTCCTTGAGGGTGTGGCGGAGCCGCTTTCCGTTATGACCTCCGCTATGGGAAAGAAATATCCCCACGAGCAGCTTCTGTATTCCTGGAAAACGCTGATGAAAAACCATCCTCACGACAGCATCTGCAGCTGCAGCTGTGATGAAGTAAACGAAGAAGTGAAAATGCGTTTTCGTAAGGCGCAGCAGTCGGCAGAAATCATTGTGCGGGAACATCTGGACTACTTAAGCAAGCATATAGATACAACGGCGTTTTCAGATTGCGATGCGGTGTTTACGGTGGTGAACACAATGATGTATCAACGCAACGCGTTGGTTTCTGCTGATGTGGACATCCGCCGTGTGTACGGCGCTGCTGATATCGCCGGCGCATTCCGGACAATCGATGCCTCTATCTACGAGGGTGCATATGAACTGATTGACGAAGCGGGAAATATCATTCCTTGTACGGTGGATAACCGCCGCAGTGCCTTTGATTATGACCTGCCCTCCGATAAGTTCAGACAACCCTATGTGGCAGAACGGGTTACCGTTTCTTTTGAAGTAACAGACCTTCCGGCTGTGGGATACATAGTGTACGGCATCCGCAAAGCGGAGAAGGGCATAGACATGGTGGCGCAGAGTGAAAATGTGCTGGAAAACAAACACTTAAAAGCTACCATTCGCGAAAATGGCACGATAGATTTGTTAGATAAGCATAACGGCAGAGTTTACAAAAACCTTCTGCAGTTTGAAGATACGGGCGACATCGGCACGGAATATACCTATGTTCCCGCAAAGAGAAATCCCATATTATCGGGCACTCAAAAAGCAAACATAGAATGCGTAAGAAATGAGACCTTCGTTACGGAATATAAGGTGACGATCATGATGGAAATTCCTTATGAGATGGATGAAGACGCAAAGTCCGAAAAGCGTATCTTCACGCCCATCACGGAAAGACGGGGCGGCAGAAGCGAAAAAACGGTTCAGCTTCCGATTACCACATATATCACATTGGGTGCGGAAAGTCGCCGTCTGGATATGAAAACGGTGATTGAAAATAACGCCCGAGACCACCGCGTGCGCGTTTTGTTCCCCACAGGGATTGCTTCCGAAACCCATAAGGCGGAAACCATCTTTGAAGCGGTGAAACGCCCCAACGCGCACAAGCCTACCTGGACCTATCCTTCGGGATGCGAGCATCAGCAGGGCTATGTGATGATGCAGGATGCGGCAGGCGGTTTCGCCGTTGCAAACATCGGTCTTTATGAGTATGAAACCATGGGAGATACCATCGCAGTAACACTTCTTCGCGCCGTGAGCGAAATGGGCGACTGGGGCGTGTTCCCTACAGAGCTTTCCCAGATGCAGAAATCGGTTACGCTTTCTTATTCCGTTATGCCCTTCGAAGAGGAGAAAGAAGCCATTCCGCATCTTTCGGCATTTCAGTATCCGGTGTTCACCAAGCAAATTGTGGAGCATGAAAGCGAGATGAAGGAAGAGAAGCTTCTGTCCTGGAGTGGGGAAGGCTTGAAGGCATCAGCCTTTAAAAAGAAAATGAACCAAGAGGATATCATCCTGCGCTGGACAAATTATACCAATCAGGAGCAGGTTCTCTGCGTGGAAAAAACAGCCTTTATCGATAATCTTTACAGAAGTAATGTAATAGAAGAAAAGGGTGAGTGTATATCAGCGGAAAATGGCGCATGGCGCATCACGGTGAAACCCTTTGAAATTATCACGTTAGGCGTAGAAAAATAAACAGATGAGCCGGGCGCACCCCCAAAAGGTTCGCCCGGCTCTATGCTTATTTACTGCACTGAATTCTGTTCAAAAGCTCGCCGAACCGCTGAAAATGGTTTATCTCGCGCTGGCGAAGATACGTCATCACACGGTTTACGTCCGGGTCGCTCGACACACGCAGAATGTTATCATACGTTGTGCGCGCTTTTTGTTCTGCTGCCAGATCCTCTGTCAGGTCGGTGATGGGGTCGCCTTTTACAGCGAAGGACATAGCGTTAAAAGGCTGGCCGGCGGCGGAGGTGGGCCACACGCCTTTGCCGTGGTCGATGAAGTAGGTGGCAAATGGGCTGTTTTCGATTTCGGCAGTTGTGGCGTTTTTGGTCAGCTGATGCACTACAGCGCCGACAATCTCGAGATGTGCCAATTCTTCGTTTCCGATATCGGTCAGGAGCGCTTTGGCATTATCATCCTTCATAGAGAAGCGCTGGGACAGATAGCGCATAGAGGCGCCCATTTCGCCGTCTGGACCACCGTACTGGCTGATGATGAAATTAGCAAGCTTTGTGTTGGTGTTTCGGATGTTGACCGGGAACTGTAATTTCTTTTCATAGATAAACATGGCACTACCTCCTTACATTTCCCACGGCCAGGGGCCGTGAACCCATTCCCATGTGTTTTCGGTGTTTGCAGCGGGGGTTAAGGGACCGAAAAGGGACTGGTATTTCTGTTTCAGTTCCATAGAAGCGTTTGCATACTCCTTGTGGAGGGCAAGCGCTTTTTCATCGTTGGGGTGCGTGTCTAAATACAGGGTGGTTTCATAAAGAGCGAAATCGGTTTCCTGTATTTTTTTCAGGAGGGATTCGCGGCCGGAAGCATTTCTGTTCATCGACAAGAACCTCCTTTTTCGTTTTTGCAGTTTGCGGCATCGTATACGCCCTTGGGCAGATACAGCTCAGGGAAGAGAGTGCCACGGCAGAGTGCTTCTTCAGGAGAATACACCTGCGTGAGGCGTTGGGGCGGAATGTAGGCATAGCCTACGGGTAAAGTATTGGGATTTTGCATCCTGAAACATCCTTTCTTGTCATAATTTGTTGGGTACAGTATCAGTATATGTCGGATGGCGAAAAATGTGCTTGCCAATACGGTTTGAATATGGTATACTGAAAGTACAAGGAGGCGATTTTTTATGAAAAAAATGTTATCTGTTATTTTGACTTTGGTGATTGCGTTGGGGTGCTTATTTGCCGTTCCTGCGCATGCAGGCATCATCGGCGAGGTTATCACAACGGATATTGTGACTTATATTGACGAGCAGCCTATTGAGTCTTACAACATCAATGACTATACCTATGTTATCGCAGAGGAGCTGCGGGATTATGGCTTTGATGTTCGCTGGCTGGCTGCGGAGCGCAGACTTGAGATTTTTGAAAAAGGCGGAAGTATTCCGAATAAATATCCTTCGGCAGACTTAATCAATGTGCGGAAGGACTCTTACGAAAAGGGTAAGCACGCCTTTGACGTGTATTCCACGGACATTGTTACCACATTAAACGGTGAAACGGTAAATGCTTATAATGTGGACGGGCAGACATTGATTCAGATTGATGAGCTTTCCCGTTTTGCGTATTTCAGCTATAACGATGCAAAAAGAGAAGTGAAGATTGCAAAAACGGCGTGGTATGCGGATTGGCTCTATAACCAGTCTGCGAAAAACGAGATTTCTGTGCCCTCTGAAAAAGCATACGGAACCGTGACATTTTCCGGCGATGCGATAGACGGCAAGGTAAGTGGACGGGGTAAGCTGACGGAAGTGTATGAAAACAAAGGGGAAGGGCTGCAATTCACCGAAACCATTGAGACGATTGGTAAATTCGAAGACGGGAAGATTTATGAGCCTGTTGTGTCTTATCAGTACAAAAAATATGTGCCTTATAACGGCACAGACAGACGCGTGAGAGAAACCTACACCTTTAACGGTGGTATGGGTGAGCCGGGAATGCAGTATTCCGTGACCTATTATGATGATGGCTCGAAAGCACGCAAGGAGGAAAAGGTATCCGGTGGCCAAGTGACATACAGAAGAGAAACTGTGTACGACTCTGAATATCGGTTTGGTTATCGCGTGGTAAACGAAGGCTCTGTGACACCGTTCGGGCAGA
Source organism: Clostridia bacterium (assembly GCA_017396465.1). GTDB lineage: Bacteria > Bacillota > Clostridia > UBA1381 > UBA9506 > Congzhengia. Next base: position 33,209 of record JAFQLU010000096.1, read on the forward strand.
TTGCGGACTATAAGGAAACGGCAGCCGGCAGAATCACACATGTGAAAGCGGATTCCTTTACGGGATTTTTAACCGATGAAAACGGGGTGGCGTTTGCTGCAGGATACATTGAAGCAGGTCCTAATGCGGTTCCCGTGAAAATTGCGGATCATGTGAAAATGGCGATTTCCGAGACCATGTTTGTGGACAAGAATGACAGACTGATTTCGGGAGATGCAGTTTTAGCGGAAGACATTTTATATGCATCCGAGCGCGTATATCTTAAGAAGGACGGCGGTCTGTATCAGACAAACGGCACGTTGATCGACCGAAATGTTTCCGAGGCTTCGGCAGACGGCGGTCTGGTGCTTTACATCAAGGGAACAGATGCTTACTATGTTCGCCTGAACTTTGAAGAAGAGGGCGCAAAATGGAATGACGGCTTTGATTTGTCTTCGCCCGTGAAGGTGTTTGAGGGGGCAAAATCGGTAAGCCGCGGCAATCGGTTCCTGATTATTGACGAAAATGATACACTGTGGGGCTGGTCCTCTTACTGGTACGGCACGCCCTATGAAAACAACAGCGGAAACCTCTTTTCCACAAAGACTCCCATCAAGCTGGCAGAGCAGGTGGCGTTTGCAGACAGCGGAACCGGCTTTATTGCCTATGTGACAACAGACGGAGCGCTTTACGTGATGCCCGACGCAACGGAGCCGAAAAATAAAGGCATTTTCGGAATCACAGAGCCTACACTCGTAATGGTTGAAGTTGCAGACATTTCTGCAGGCGGAAGCTTTATGCTGATTTTAGGAAAAGACGGCTATGCCCGTGCCTGGGGTGAAAATAAAGAGGGAAGACTTGGCATCGGCACAACAGAGAATGCCGAAGAGCCGATGATGATTTTGGGCTTTTATGAGAAAAAGTAAAATAGAGGGATAGTTTTTGTTCCTGACTTGACATGAGTTTGCTTTGCAAACTCAATGAATTGCCTGACGGCATTCATTGAAATCAAAGATTTCATGAATTGAGCCTTATGGCTCATGAATTGCACCTTCGGTGCATTAAAAGGCAATTCAATTCATGGAGCGAAGCGAGAATTAATGGCGTAGCCAATTCATGACAACTTAAGTTGTCAATTCATTAAGAAATGGAGAATAGCAATAAAAGAAAATAAACTTATTGAATTATCGAAAGTGTTTGCAGTCGATATTGTTAATTTATGTACTGATATTAAAGAAAACCGAAAAGGAAATGTCTTGTTAAATCAGTTGTTAAGAAGTGGTACATCAATTGGTGCAAATATTCATGAAGCAAACTATGCATCCAGCAAAGCTGATTTTATCAATAAGTTTTAGATAGCACTGAAAGAATGCTATGAAAGTGATTATTGGTTAGGATTGTTTAAGGATACAAAAATGATAACTGAAATAGAATATGCAGATATGTATGATAAATGCAGTAAAATTCGTAAACTTTTAATCGCATCAATAAATA
>JAFQLU010000097.1 GCA_017396465.1 Clostridia bacterium
TAAAACTCTTTTTCGTGCCTTCCCGAACGAACCTGCTTATAAAAAGGACCTGCGCTGGGATCATCAATCACGATAACAATGGCGATGATGCACATAAGCGGAAGGAAAAACAACAAAATCAGAGATGCAAAGAAAATGTCGAACAGTCTTTTCTTCTTCCAGTATGATGCAAAAGAATGGTCTAAAAGTTCTTCTAATTTACTCCAGGTTTTTGCGTCTACGTTATTTTCTTCTATGTAAGCCACATCAAACACTTCTTTCTTATATTTCTAAATTTTGCAAAGCATCAAATTCCACTTTTCTTCCATTTGATGCATAAAATCTGTTAAAGCCTGTTTTATGTGTGTCCAGCACCGTATCGCCTGCATCCATATACCCCGGATGGAACAGAATCTCCAAATCCATGTTTTTCTTCTCTGCCAGCCTCAGATAATGGGGAAGCACCTTGCGGACTCTTTTTTCATCCATATGACCGGAGAACAGAATTCCCATAAAATAGCCCGTACGGATGCTACTTTTCTTCAGTTCTTTCCGGTTCACCGCCCCCAAAGCCTTCAGGAGCCACTGTTTTACCAGGTTCACCGGGCAATATGTCAGATACAACGACGGCGTTTTGACATACGGCAGAATCGGCTCTGCCGGATACCGCATATACTGCACCTTCAATTTTTCCGCCCGGATAACGCTCATCAATTCTTCAAATATCAGCGGTATCATATGCACATGCTGATGACTGTCTATGATGAGAGGCTCATCCTGCGGTATATGTTCCACCCAGTACGCAAGCTGCGCACGGATTTCGGTTTTAATCTGTTGTCGGAAGGCCTTTTGTTTCGGTGACAACGAAAGCAGAAGCAAGCCTTCAAAGGAATGCTTGAAATATCCGTTTTCCGATACCAGAAGCGGTATTTCCTCTTTTTCCGCCAGGCATTTGCCTTCCACCAGATTGAGATGAAGCGTTAAGTCTAACTTATCATGGTTAATTCGCCTCGCAAAATCCGGAATCACACCATTGGGAAACACGCTGACCTTATTCAATTTTCTTTCTGTTACGCATTGTTCGATATGTGCCGCAGAGGATTGTGACAATCCGTAGTCATCTGCACAAATATAAATCACGCTCTATTCACGCTCCGCTCCAAGCTTTACAATAATCACATTATCTGAAACCGAAACCGAATCCTTTGCCGGCCACGGCTTCATTTCCTGCACGTCTTCTTTGGAAAGAAGTGCCTTTTTCTCTTCTCCCGCAACAAAGCGGTATTCCTTGCCGCAGTAGTCGTTTAAGGCTGAGGTTACCACACTCTGGCGGACCACTTCATCATCATAGCGCAGAATGTAGCTGTCCGTCACGCCCGTGATTTCCGGTGGTAGGGTTACGCTATAGCTTTCGCTATCCGTCAGATGCCCTATAATCAGAATCCTTTCGCAGTCTTCCGCGCCCTCCGTCTGCTCTATCCGATCCGCAATGCGGATTAATGCTCCGAAGGACTTTTCATATGCCATCTGTGCCTTATGATAGCTCACATTGGCAATCACAATCTGATTGAGTGCAAGAAGGATTGACACACCAAAAACCAACCAGCATGCAATCGTCTGAAATTTTTCTTTTGAACATTCCAGCCGTTCATACAAAAGAATGAAAGCAATATAAACGGTGCAATACCCCATCTTCATCAGGTTATGATAATCAATGGACGGGTTAATCAGCGCAAGAACCGATGCACCAACGGGAAAAAGCAATACATAGACCGCACTAAGCGCAAGCTTGTACCACGGTTTTCCTGCGCGGTGCTTCACCGCTCCTAAAATATAACCCAAAACGGTCAAACCAAAAATCACGATGTTCAGCACCGGGAACAGCTGCATGCCTTTGGAAAAATCGAAGAAGAAGCCCGCAAACGCATGCAGAATCACATAAAGGGACGCGCCGATATCAAAACCGGCTGCCGAAGAGGTATCCTGAATGCCCTGATATTCCAAAAGCTCGGTGCCGGTAAGCTTCAACATCAGAAGAAGCACTCCATAGTAAAGAAGCATGCCGCACAGACCTGCAAAAGCAACCTTGAGGCTGCGCACAAATACGGCTCCGGTTTCCTGTTTTCCGAAAATCAGCTGCTCTGCAAAATACAGAAGCAAAAGCGTTACCGTTACGGAAACATATGCCTGATATATGCCGGAGGATAAGGCAAGAAGAACCGCGCCCGCTATAAAGCCCTTCCATTTTCCTTTTGCAAAGTACACCGCCGCAAGGCAGGCAAAGAAAAAGGAAATAGCATATCCGTCTGCGACGTAGTTATACATCAGAAGCGATGTCACGGTAGGAAACGATGCCACCACGCCGCCAAGGAGCGCCGCAGGTACGCTTTTTCTGATGTCAAACAGCTTCACGATGCATACTGCGCCCAACCCGTGAAACAGAATGGCAAGCAGCCCGTTTATAAAAGGCAGGTCATAAAAGGAGGAAATTCCGCACACAACAGGAAGAAACCATCTTCCCAGCCCCAGCATATTCTGGGCATCATAGCGGAACACCAAAGAATCCCAGTTGGGAATCCAGCCCGTGATTTTATAAAGATGTGCAATCAGTCCCACCAAAAGCGCAGAAAGGAAACAGATTTTCCACGATTTCGGCAAACTGTTTTTCAACCGTGTCAAGATTCTTTCCGGCAACGTTTACCACTCCAGCCATTTTAGTTTATGCAAAAATTTTCCATACAGCTTGTCATACAGCTTCACACCGATGATTCGTTTAATCCGCGTGGTGCGCTTTGTGACCGATGAGGTCCAGGACGCACAGTAATGATGAATGGAATATGTGTTTTTCGTAATGTGTTTTTTTCCCGTGTAATAATCCATGGGGCAAAGGTAATCCTGCGGCAGAAAATGCATTCCGCAAAATACCTGATCGTGCTTTGTCATGTCCATGCCCAGTCGCATCAGCGCTTCGGTGTTTCGGTCAGGACATGGCGTTGTATCGAAGCTTCCGTCGGGCAGGATAAAGGGAATATCGTCATAGTCTTTTAAAAATGCGCCGATGATTTCATTTCCCGGCTCTGCCGCAAAGCCCAATCCGGTTGCTACGATGCCTTTTTCGTCAAAGCCCATGTACGGCCCTTGCTCCAGCAGCTCGTCAATGGGGCGAATCAGCTCCACATCGGTGTCCAGATACACGCCGCCGTGCTGATGGATTACCTTAAGGCGTACATAATCGCTGACAAACGCCCATTTTCCCGATTCGTATGCTTCCTTGGCGTATCGGTTTTCCGACACGTCCACATTCTGCTCATTCCAGCACATAATCTGATAGTCCGGGCAGTATTTTTTCCAGCTTTTGATACATTTTTCTGCAATCCGGGGCATTTCGCCGTTTCCGAACCAGCAATAGTGAATGATTTTCGGGATACTCATGCTTTCTTCCCCCTGTATAAGGAAATCAAAGTTCGAAATGCTTCTCTTTCAAACATAAAGTTCACCAAAGCATATGCTCCCACAATCCATACAGAGTGCAGAAGACCGTTTAACACCAATGTTCCAAAGGAAACGCCGCTGAAGCTGTCCACAAACAGAATAAGCATCACGCCGGCAAACACCGCGCCGTTCTGAAGCCAGAGTCTGTATGTGCAGAAGATGCTTCTGCCCAGCACCTTGCGGTTGGCATAATATATCATCATGGTGCCGCGGTATAAAAGTGCCGCAATGGTTCCAACCACCGCACCGCAGATGCCCCACTTTAAAATTGCAACGATGGAAACGGCAATATTGATAATCATTTCTATCACCGCGTGCGACCTGGTTGCCTCAAAGGTACCGGAATATTCCAGCACATGGTTTGAGGGAAGCTTTCCGTTAGATAAAAGATTCATCAGAACGAACAAAAACACCAGAGCAACATTGGAATAGTTTATATCGGTGACGCCCTTGGTGTAAATCTGAACCACCGGCAGAAGAAATACTGCCATCAGGGTGTAAATCATAAAGGTTGTCATGATATAGAAGGTTTCATACACACGGAACACCTTCATGAACTGCTCTCTGTCCGTCTGGAACATCTGCCCCAGCTTGAAGCTGAAGCCATTTACGATGTTGGTAATAAACATCTGCACCTGGTAAAAGAAGAGGTTATAGATGTTATATACGCTGACCACCTTAAATCCGCACATGCCGGACAGAAGCAACACATCCGTATGCTGAAACACCATAGCGGAAATCTGATGCACCAAAACGGATTTGCTTTGGGAAATTGCCTTAAAGTCCGGCTTTTCTTTCAGGTTCAGCCAGGAATATTGCTTTTTGGCATAATAGTACAGATACCCCAGCTGAATCAGCGCCAGCACGCAATACACCAACTGAATCAGCACAACGCTGTCCGTTAAAAGCAACACCAGAAGCTTTCCCACGCTGGACAAAAACTGCAGCGCGGTTTCTGAATTGGTGATGACATATTTTCTGCCATCCACTTCCATTAAGATTCTGTATTTCGCCTGTATAAAATAGCTGAACAGGGCAGGAAGCGCATTTAAAAGAATCAGCGTGAAAATAACGCCTCCGGAAATCTCCGTGGGTACAAAAAAGGAATATACCACGGCAATGACCATAACAAGTGCGGCATATATGATGCCGGTTCTCGTGTAGTATGCGCTTGTGGCAGATAAAATAGAGCTGACATTTTCTCTGTTCTTCTCTGCTACAGGCTTGTAAAGCGCCTGCGTGGTTGCAAGACCCACACCCGCTTCTAAAAGCGTCAGATACATAAAAATATCCTTGATGGTGGTCAGCACACCGTTCACTTCCGAACCGAAGCTCTTCAGGTACAGCATCGGCAGCAGGAAGTTGATACCAATCAGAACCACCTGATACACCATGCCTGATATTAAATTCCGTTTGATTCTGTTATCCTTCCGGCTCACGTTTCCACCTCTGTTTTTATTACACGCGATTGTGAATGTATCCTTCCGTTGCATGCTCTTTCGGAATAATCCGCGCCGGATTCCCCACCACAACGGAGTGCGGCGGCACATCAAAGTTCACGAACGTGAGCGGCGCGATTAAAACATCTTCTCCGATGGTGATATTTCCAACCACCACCGCATTGGTACCAATCCAGCAGTCCCCGACGATTGTGGGTGCGCCTCTGCGCTTTCCGCGGTTTTCGTAACCGATGGTGACACCGGTGCCTACATTCACATTCCTACCAAGCTTCGCATCCGGGTGGATAATCACCCTGCCGGAGTGACCGATATAAAAGCCTTCCCCGATTTGCGTGCGTGCAGGAATCTGAATCCGGGTGCGATAAGATAGTTTTTTTAAACGAAACTCATAAAAAGCACGGAGTGGCGCAAAACGAACGCTCTGCGTTTTCCGAAACAATGCAATATAAGAAAGCTCCGGCGGACGCATCATGCGATACAGGAAAGATTCCCCTTTTTCGCCGTAAAATCTGTATAAATCCTTGTCAAAACAGTTCTTCATACCTTGTCCCACTTTCTATGTATATATAGAAAAAGCCTATAATATCACCATATTATATATGATAATACTTTATTCTACCATATTATGATATAAAATGCAATGATTCTGCAAAAAAAATATTTCATTTTATTGCAAAAAAAACATACCTAATCGCAAAACCGCTTATCCACCGCATAAAAACAGTTTTTTGCCCCTTTCACGGCCGCCGTTTTTGCTGACACACCAACAAAAAAGAGCCTGCCCGGAGGCAGACTCTTTTTGTCGCTTACTTATGTTATTTCAATTGATATTCCGTCGCGCCACGGAGAGGTTTGGCGTTGGCAAAATTCTCCCAGAAGAACACTTTTCCGGTATAGGTTGTGTTTTCTTTGATGGCAAGTCCGGTTAACGGGAAGGTTGTTTCTTCCCCGCCCTGATAGGTTTTTCTGTCAGCAGAAACAATGCGAAGCAGTTCCTTTCCTTCATAAACAGCCAGCATCAGGACACCCGTTTTGCCTGCAAATTCAGAACCCGTCTGAATCTTCACATCCACGTTTCCGTTTACAAGGGCATCTATTTTCTCTCCGTTCTGATACATTTTCACAGAAACGCCATCATTTTCACCAAACGCAAAGGAATAGATTTCGCTGTTTTCCGCCGTGATGCATACCGTAACCGGCGTGCCGGAAAGTGCGGAAACATCGGTTTTGCCGTTCCAGGAAACCGTATGCTTCACGCTATCTGTAGTAATAGCATCACAATCCGCTTTGGTATATCCGGGGATGGGAGTTCCGTTTTCATCCTGCAATTCTACGCGGATAGCACCCTTTGCACCGTTTGCATTCAGGTTCAAAGCACCTCCATCAAAGATCACAGGCTTTGTCTTCAGCGTTCCTGTGCCGTCTAAGGATGCAAAGCCGTCCATACGCCACTTGGTAATATATATAGCTGCGTTACGGTCTGAAATACCGTGGTCGCCGTCCCAGCCGCCGCAGAACATCCATATCTCGTCGCCAACCTCTGTCGCATAGGAAGCGGTGAAAATCATACCGTCATCAATGGAGCCTTCCTCACCTAAGGGAATCATAGCGTCTCTTGTGGGTCTTTGCCATTCTTCTTTTAAGTCACGAGAGAATGCGATATTCGGTTCAATGATACCTTCTCCATAGGTGTGACCGGTTAAGAAGAACAACCAGTTAAAGCCTACATATACACCGTCTTTATCGTACAATCCCATACCGTAGCTATCAGAACGATATACAGATTTTGCGTCTATCATGTCTGCCAGAGAGTTCGCAGGAACAGATGTCTCTAAATCATTTACATCATTTCCTGTAAAGGTCCAGAAGTCACGGCGCATAATTTCATTCTGCAGCTTTGCTGTACCGTAGTATGTTCCGTCTGCATCCCGTGCCGCAGTGATAACATCGGCACCGTTGTGCACCTTTCCGCCGTCTGTCCAATTTACACCGTCGGGAGAATATCTGCAGATATAATATCCGCCATGTCCGTAGGTAATCATTTTATACCGCTGCGAAGCAGGTGCTTCATTGTCTTTAAATACGCTCATAATATGCGCATTACCCATCAGGTTGTTGTTCGTTGTGCTTTCTCCGCCTGCGGATTCAGGATAGCTTACAATACCCAGCTGCGGTTTTGTCCAGTTCTCACCGTCTTCCGATGTGGCATATGCCGCCATAACAGCAGCCGCATCACCGCCGGAAACTTTATCCTTATTAAAGGTCTGATACCACATTTTGTAAAGCTGTTCTTCTTCGTCGTACATTACCGTACCATAGATATACTGACCGCCGTTTTCCCAGTAGTCTTTTTCACCCTGGAATACAGGCTCTGTCTTTTTACCCTGATGGAAGGTACGTGTCAGGTTGGTTTCGTCAATGATGTAATCGTCTATGAACATCTGGGTATCGTCTGCAATCTCCGGAATGCCGGGTGCAAACTCTGCTTTATCGCAGATAAACTGCTGACCTTCCGTTGCTGTAAGCTCTAAAGCGGCATATTTTGCCGTTTCGGGTGCTGTGGCAAGTGTTTTGTATATTTTGAAATTCTCCGAAGAAAAGGCTGTCGCTTCTCCTGTGCCTACGCAGGCAAAATTCTCATCAAAGAAGGAAATACGCACACCGCCATTGCCCTTCGCGTAGATGCTGCCGTCGTATTTCTTCCCACCTTCGATGCGGATATAAGAAGAACGTACGCCGCCGTTTCTTCCCGATACGAAAAGCTTCATGCCACCAAAGGTTTCTGCCAATTCCGCACTGCTGACACCTTCTGCCGCAACATCTCCGAAGGTTCTCCACTGCACGGGGAAGTTACCGGGTGTCCAATACTGTGAAAGCGTGATATCTTCAAAGGAGCTATTGGACAAAGAGTTACTGAGTGCATACAGATCAGCATACTCATAGTATGCTCCTTGTGAGGAACTGA
>JAFQLU010000098.1 GCA_017396465.1 Clostridia bacterium
CCAAAGCGAAGCTTTGGCTCAGTTTGTCCATTCTGAATCTTTTTTTCCGATTCCCCTATAGAACGAAAGTGGGAATGTAAAAAAGTTCAGACCACGAAAGGCAAGAAAAGGATAACCCTATGTTTGATGAAAGACAATAGGAGTTCACTTTAAGGATGGAAAATCTCATAGTCCGAGATTTTCCTGCGAATGATGCCTTTTTGTTACGAACAAACTTCGCCTCTCGGCGTACCATTGTACGCCTTCGGGTAACCCAAAGCAAAGCTTTGGCTCGGTTTGTCCATTCTGGATCTTTTTTTCCGATTCCCCTATAGAACGAAAGTGGGAATGTAAAAAAAGTTCAGACCACAAAAAGGCAAGAATCTGAATTTTTCTGATTCCTCTGCAAATGAAGGAAATGGGGATGTAAACATGTTTACATCCCCATAACTATAAGGAAGTGCATGTTCTTGGAAGAGCGACAATACAAGAAAAAGAAGTTTGATTATACATGGATTATTGTAGGCTTAAGCTTTTTGATGGTGTTTACCTGCCTGGGCTTTTGCAGTTCGCCGAAGAGTCTGTTTGTTTCGGCAATCACCGAGGCTCTGGACATCAAGCGGAGTTTGTTCTCCATCAACGACACATGCAGACACTTAGCAAACGCCATTGTGAATATTTTCTTCGGTTTTCTGATCAACAAGTTCGGCTCTAAAAAGCTGATTTGTGCAGGGTTTGTTTCTTTAATACTGTCCTGTCTTACATACTCCGTGGCATCAGAGCTTTGGATGTTCTATATCGGCGGCGCACTTTTGGGTATTGGTCTTTCCTGGACAACCACCACCATGGTGGGATGCGTGATTAACCGTTGGTGCAAGGAAAAAACAGGAACGGTGATGGGCGCTGTGCTTGCGGCAAACGGTTTAGGCGGCGCGCTGGCTTCACAGATCCTGTCTCCCATCATCTATCAGGAGGGAACCCTGTTCGGATTCCGTCAGGCGTATCTTTTGATTGCATTGATTCTGCTTGGTTTGGGGCTTTTGATTGCCGTATTCTTCCGTGAGCGTCCCAAAGATGCAGACTCTGATGCACCTGTGGAAAAACAAAAGAAAAAGAAGCGGGGCAGACAGTGGAGCGGAATTCCCTTTGTGGAACTGGCTCACATGCCGTACTTTTACGCATCCTTTGCCTGCATTTTCGTGATGGGACTTTTAATCGGCGGTGTGAATGGTATTTATGTGGTGCATATGAAGGATATTGGCTTCGATCCGTCGTATGTTGCCGTTGTGATGAGTGCCCATTCTCTGGTTTTGGCAGGCTTTAAATTCATGATGGGCTTTCTGTACGACAAAAAAGGCTTGCGGACTTCCGTAAATATCTGTGCAATCACAGCGTGCATCATCATGTTTATGCTCTTTTTCATCACACCCTCACCAGCGGGCAAGGTATTTGCCATGATATACGGCGTGTTTTCGTCTTTGGCGCTTCCTTTGGAGACGGTTATGTTGCCTATCCTGGTAGGCGACCTGTTCGGTCAGCATTCTTATGATAAGGTGTTAGGCGTCGTGGTGTCCTTTCATGTGGCAGGCGCTGCAATTGCCAGCCCTATGATGAATTTAGTGTACGATATCTTCGGAACATACCGCCCGGCTATTTTGGCTTGCGGCATCCTGATGGTGATTGTTACCGTGAGTCTGCAGTTTTTAATCACCTCTGCCGGAAAAAAACGGGCGCTGGTGGAGCGCGCAGAGCTTGCATCCCGGGAATAAAATATCATAAAGGATATTGCGTGTGGCATAGCCACACGCTTTTTTGCGCTTTAGCACGCGAAAACGCAAAATCGTGCTCAAAATCTATGATAAAATATGAAAAAAATCGGAAAAATAAAGGAAAAGTCTTTACCGCTTTGAAAAAAGTTGTTATAATAGAAAGGAAAGAGATAAACTTTTGCGAAACCACATTCTGAAAAAAGAAGGGCATGGGCTTGATTGGTGTCTTGCACTTTTGCCACTTTTGCTCACGGCAATCAGCCTCTTTATGCTGTATAGCACATCGGGCGGTATCTCGCGCCGTTGGGTGATGCAGTTGCTTTCTGCAGGTATCGGTATTCTGTTGTTCGCCGTAGCACACTATTGCGATTTGCATGTGCTGACGGGAAATCGCAATATCGTGTATATCGGATGTGTTCTGGTGCTTGCGGCAGTCTGGCTATTAGGAAGCGGCAAGGAGCAGACCGGTGCAAACAGCTGGATACGGATGGGTTCCGTTGGCATTCAGCCCTCCGAGCCAATCAAGGTGTTATTTGCGCTATTGTTTTCCGAAATCATTGCCGGGGAAAAACGGAAAAGCACATGGAACAAGCCGAAAGCACTGCTTAAGCTCACCTTGTTATTCCTTCCGTTTTTTGCGCTGATTGTGCTTCAGAACGACACCGGAACGGCGCTGGTATATTTATTTATGTTTCTTATCATGCTGTTTTCGGGCGGTGTTCGAATGCGGTTTTTCATCGGAGCGTTTCTTGCGCTGATTCCCATAGTTCCTGCCGTGTGGTTTATGCTGGCACCTTACCAGAAAAACAGAATTTTCGTGTTTTTCATGCCGGAAACAGACCCGATGGGCGCAGGCTATCAGGTGCTGCAGTCCGGGCTTTCCGTGGCAAGCGGCGGCATATTCGGGCGTGGATGGATGAATGGCGTGTATAACCGATTAAGCCTGCTTCCTGAAAAGGAAACGGATTTTATCTTCGGTGTTGTCGGTGAGGAGCTGGGGTTTATCGGAAGCGGAGTTTTGGTGCTTCTTCTGCTTTTTTTGTGCCTGCGCATTTTTATGATAGGCGCAAAAGCAGGAACGGAAAGCGGAAGGCTGCTTTCTTCCGGCATTGGTGCCATGTTTTTGTTTCATGTGACGGAAAATATCGGCATGTGTTTAGGGCTTCTGCCGGTTACGGGGATTCCTCTTCCGTTTATCAGCTATGGCGGTTCCTTTATGGTAACCTGCTGGCTTGCGGCAGGCGTGGTGCAGAATGTGTATGCAGAAAGAAAAAAGCTTCGGTTTTTAAGAAATTGAGATTGTACCCCATTGGGGCAGAAAGGATAGATAGAGTATGGCAAACATTCAGATTATAACAGACGCAGGTGCGGATTTAACGAAAGCACAGCAGGAGCAGTATCACATTGACGTGCTCCCCATTAAAATTTTTGCAGACGGAAAAGAGTATCTGGCAGGCGTGGATATTTTCTCCAAGGAATTCTATGACATTTTAGAAAACTGCAAGGAGATCCCCACAACCTCCCAGCCCACAACTCTGGAAATCTGCGACCTGTTCAAAAAGCATATTGAAGTAGGCAAGCAGGTTCTGGTGATTGCGCTTTCTTCCGAGTCCAGCGGAACGTTTAACAACATGAACCTGGCAAAAAGCATGGTTTTAGAAGAATACCCCGATGCGGTAATTGAGCTTTTAGACAGCCGCCGTTTTGCGTATATTTACGGTCGCGCCGCAATCGAGGCTTCGAAGCTGGCAGAAGAGGGCCTGGATATTTTAACAATCAAAGAACGTGCCATGGCGTTTATGGAAAAATACGATGTTGCCGTTATCCCCAATTCCATGACCTATCTGGAAAAGGGCGGCAGAATCAACAAAGCAACGCTGATTTTCGGTAACGTGCTGGATATCGTTCCCGTGCTTTCCATCCGGAACGGTCTGATGGCGGCTATCGGCAAGGTGCGCGGCAGAAAGAAGCTACCCAAAAAACTGGCGGCATATATCAAAGACCATGCGCCCGACCAGAGCGGCAAAACCATGCTGGTGTTAAACGGCAGAATGGAAGAAGAAACGCTGGAGTTGATTGGCTATTTAGAAGAAATGTACCCCGGCGTTACCATAGAGCGCGCAGAGGTGGGCCCCATTATTGCAACCCATATCGGACCTGTGTTTGCGGCGTTTTATGAGCTGGACTAATCATCCGAAAAGCAAAATTTTACGCAAATCATTTGTTACGGAAAAAAGGAAGGTGCAAATGAAAAAATTTTTATTGTTCTTTACGGTTTTTACAATGCTTCTGTGCATCCCCGTTTGCAGCAACGCACAGAACGCAAAAGATGGGGCGGACATCACCGTTTATTTAAACGATGCGCCTTTAAGCTTTGACGTTTCCCCCATCATCATAGATGGCAGAACCATGGTTCCCGTGCGCACAATATTTGAGGCTTTGGGCAGCATCGTAACCTGGGATGTGCAAACAAAGAGCGTGAATGCCGAAAAAGACGGAACCACGGTGAATCTGGTTGTGAATTCTAAAACCATGTTTGTAAACGGCAAGCCGAAATACCTGGACGTTGCGCCGGTGATTGTGGATGCAAGAACACTTGTTCCGCTTCGTGCCGTTGCCGAAAGCTTTGACTGCGAAGTTGAATGGAAGCAGATGAACCGTTCCGTGTTCATCAGAACAGACAGCGATTTTACATACCAAAAGCCGGTTTTAACTGCTGCGGAAATCTATGAAAAGCTGATTCCCTCTGTGTTTTACATAGAGAACAGTAGTACTGCGGATACAATCAAAGGGACAGGCAGCGGCTTTTTCATCACAGCAGATGGTCTGGCGGTCACAAATTTCCATGTCATTAGTGGATTTGACAGCGCAACAGTTACAACAATACGCGGCGATAGCTTTCCGGTAGAGAGAATTATCGACGTGAACGAGGAGCAGGATTTAGCATTCATCAGGATAAGCAAAACGAGTACGGAAGGGAAAACCGTGCCGGCGTTTCCGGTTGTGCCTATTGGAAACAGTGACCATATCAAAGCAGGGCAGACGGTTTACACACTCGGAAATCCGGAAGGGAACAAATATACCATCTCAAGCGGAATCATTGGCAATGCAAATCAGTTGTTTCAAGAAGGCGGGGTTGATGGATATTTTATTCAGATTACAGCCCCCGTATCTCACGGATCCAGCGGCGGTGCTCTCGTAAATGAATTTGGCGAGGTTATTGGTGTGAACGCGGCGGCAGATCTGAAAGCCCAAAATGTGAATTTTTCTATTCCGATTAACAAAATCAAAATGCTGGATGCTGCATCGGAAGGTATGTCGTATCCTGAATTTTCTGAATTGTATATAAATATTACCATGGACAGCCTGGAAAAGGAAGTGTTTGTGGGAGATACTTGTAAAGTTCCGGTTACTTTTTCTGCGAAAAATTTTAACGGCGAGGTTTATATTTGGAATAGTGATGAAAGTGTTGCTTCTTGTAAGCTTTCCGAGGTCGTTGTTACAGAGGAACGCGAGGAGGATTATCCTGTCGGGAAACAGTATATGCTCGAAATCACGGGTAAAGCGGAAGGGACAACAGATATCAAGGTTTACACGGATAACGGAAGATGTAGTGATGTGCTGACGGTTTATGTTTATGACCACGATTCGGTTCATATCATCTTGTGATACATATAAAAAACAAATAAAACCAACATAAAAAGGACTGTATCCACATGGAATGGATACAGTCCTTTTGCTTCGTTTATTTAGTGTTTCTTGCCGTTGATAAGACCTAAAATCAGGCCGCCCAGCAAGCCGACAACGCCGAACACAGCCATGCCGAGAGCGAAGTTTCCGAAAATCAGATTGCCTGCAGAAAATCCGCCTGCAACGCCAAAGGCAAGACCGATGCCGATAAACGCTCCCAGGGGCAGGTGCTTCACATCTTCATATTCCACGGTTTCTTCTTCCTGAACCGGAATTTTGTTTTCTTCCATGATAATTCCTTCCTTTCCGTTCATCCTCTTTTCTTTAGTATAACACATCTTTTTGAAAAATGCAAACATTTCGTGTTATTTTATATTATTTCGGTGTGTGATAATATTTTCCCGTTTGCAGAGCATCAATAATGGTTTTGCCGTAGATGATGTGACCTTCGCCGGAGGGATGAATCTTGTCGAACAGATATCCTTCTTTTTTTGCATCGGCACCTGAAAGGTGCATGTAAAGAGAAGACCTTAAATCGATTTGCGGAATGGAGTACTTTTCTGCCACATCCTTGTGGAATTTGGAAAAGTCCGTATAATCGTGGTCCGTTGTGTATAAAAATACAATGTAGGGCACTTTTTCGCCGGATTTTAAGGCTTCTACAATAGAGACAAGCTCGGCACGCGTGTCGCTTCGGTTATCATCCAACGCATAGTCGATAAACACGATATCGGGGTTGTTTTTCGCCACATCTTCTGCGATGGCAACGCCGTATGCCGTGGTGGCGCCGTCTTTCGCGTAGTTTAAGGCGCGCACCTCTTTTTCGGGAAAAGCATCCTTAAGGTATTCCGTAATATAGGCACGGTAGGTGGATTCCTCCGGATAGAAAATGCCTTTTCCTGCCATAGAGGAGCCGCCCATGTATGCCACGGTTATGGTATCTGTGTTTTCAAAGGGCAATTTATTTTCCGTAAAGAATAGCTCTGTTTTATTGTCGCTGCAGGGAAGCAAGGTGTTGAAGTCTTCCACAACCATCAGCTTTGCTTTCGCCGCACCGCTTACGGGAAGGCTTTCTTCCAGCAAGGATTTTTCCGCAGGGTTTATGGGATAAACCTGCATTCCGATTAAGCGGTTGTTGGTATCATACAACGAAAGAAGCGCCATAACATCTTTATCGTGCATGATGTCGGCAAATTCGGACTCGACGGAAATCTTTACTGTTTCACCGTCAGTTTGGAGTTGGGACATCACTCTTCCGGCAATGATGCCGTCAAAGGTTTTGCGGTATACCACGCCGCTTTCGCCGTTGTCGGCAACGGGCACGATTTCAATGCCCAATCTTCCACCGGGCGTGATGTCCGGCACCTCTAAAATCTGCTCCTCGCCGCCATGGCACAGTGTCATGGAATGAATGGCAGAAACACCGCTTTCATCGCCCACCAGGAATTTCAGCACGGAGCTTCCTTCCGAAAGGGAAGGAACCGTGGTGTGAAAATCATAGGAAAGGCGCAGTTCGTTTCCGATATAGAAATGAGGATTTTCCAAAACGGAAACATCAGATACGCAAATTTTGTTTTCGGGAAGATTATGCTTTTCTGCGCGGATGTCTGCCAGACGGTAATCTGCCGCGCTGTCCGTTACGATAGAAAGGCGGGGCAGACGGTAATGCTGACCGGGATAATCCCAACGGTAGTAGCATTCGTATTTTTTCCAGTCGGCGGTCAGCTTCCAATCGGAACGGACGGATAGGATGTTTTCGTTTACCCACTCGGTGCCGTTATAATACTGATAGTTCCACGCGGTAGACTCTGTCTGGCTTTCGTAGCCATCCACCGATTTCATCCGCGCAAAATAATCGTCATAAACCAAGGTTTCGCCGTCTTTTACGGCTAACGTATCATAGGTGTGTGTCTGCATTGTTCCGCGATACAGATAGTAGGGAATGTCACCGGTTTCGCCGGTGGGGTTTCCGTAGCCCCATCTTCCCTCGGTGTTGATATCCGTCACCGCGTTATCACGCATAGCGCCTGTGACAGAACGGTCTAACACGGGCGCGATAGCCACGCCGCAGCTTGCTTCATTATCCGCCTTTGCCCAGAAGGAAATTTTATAGTAGTTTCCGCTGTCAATCTCCACCTTCTGCCCGGGCGCTTTATCGTTTGCGGTGAGCACCAACGTGTTTTTGCCTGCAGGAATTGTGCTGTCTGTTTGAATGGTGCCGGAGCCGAACAGATTCGGAACGTGGGGATTTGTTCCGGCTTTGTAGTGAGTTGTGTCCCACACGGAGGAGGGCACGTTTTCTGAAGAGGCGTAGGCAAAATCGCCGTTTAACACGATGTCCATCGGCTCGATGGTGAAATCGTCTAAATGGATCTGAAAATCATTATAGTTTGCATAAACGGTTTCGCCGTTTTTGTTTTGGTAAGTATAAACATAGGTCACATCGGTGCTGCCGATAGTTTCCGTCGTCTCTGTACCCTGCTTGGGCATACCGTAAATACGCAGGTCAAAACGGACGGTGTCGTTGTTGCCGGAGTTCCTGCCAATCATATGGGGCGTTGGCTCATACCAGAGGTATTCATAGGTTGCCCATTCCTCCGACACGGTATCCGAAAGCCTGGTTTCTGCCCATTTGTTTTTGGTTCGCTCTAAACGGTCGCTATAAGCACGCTCGGGAATCAGCTTCATATATCCGGTTTTTCCGCTGAAATAGCTTGACAGCGCCTCGGAGGCTTTTAAGCGGAAGGAAATTTTATAGGCACGGTTATGCATGATGGTGGCGGTATCGTCGGTGGTTACGGTAAAATCCATGTAGGTGTACGGACTGCCCTTATATGTAAGCTGCATCACGTGGTTTGCGGAATCATAAGATGCGTCTGGGCAATCGTTAATGCGCTCGGTTTCGGAATAGGTTGTGCTCCATTTCACGCCGGCGGCAGAATGCCAGGAGGTACTTTCAAAATCGTTTGAAATGATGTTTTCCGCCGTTTCTCCGGCAGGCTCTTCATATGGCTCCATGCTCCAGTCGTCTATGGCGTATTCTGCATAGAACTTGGAGGTGTCCACCTCATAGGTCACATTGCCCGTGTCCGGGTCAGTAACGGGAACGCGGATGGAATCCAAAAAAGCATCGGTGTAATCGGAGATAAGACCGACGCCGTGAGCACTGGAACCCACGCGAACCCAAAGCCTGCATTGCAGGGGCTTTTCCGGGTCTAAAAAGTATTTTCCGAAGGAACTGTCCGCATGATAGGTAACCTCCAGCCGTTTCCAGTCGCCGGAAATGGTATCGTCACTGTTTTTAAAGCCGATATCGGTGCCCTTGGCTATCACGGTATCAAAAATGCCGCTGCCGGAGACCTCTTCGGTGCAGGCAACATCGCTGTATAGCGGCGTTCCTCTGTTTAACAGAATAAAATTAAAATTGGGCGCAACCTTGTAGTTTTCATGGGAAAGCATTTTCACCCATGCGCTGATACGGTAAGTCTTTCCGGGGTAAAGGGTGATGTTATCCACGCCGCTGTTTAATACGCCGGAGGGGTTAACAGTGCAATCCTGGCGGATTTTTAAGGCATGCTTCGAGTTGCCTGCGCCGGGAGAATACACCGGATTGTCCGCCGTGTTGTCTGCAGACCTTGCGGCAGAAACATCGGAATTTAAAAAATCGTCCTCCGATTCAAAGCTATAGCAAAAGGCATCCGTTGCGTATCGGGAGGGAAGAATCACCTCGTCCGATTCGGCGCAAACGGGAAATGCCGCCATCAGCATAAAAAGTGTTATCAGAATAGAGATATATTTTTTCAAGAAAAGTCACGCCTTTCGAAAAATTTCTGTTTGATTTGATTGTAACATAAATAAAGGAAAAAAGCAACAGGAATAAGCAGATAGAAACTACAAATGCTATATTCGGGCACAGCCCGAAAGGAGTGGTTTTGTGAAAAGGGAGAAAAAGCCTTATAGGGCAAAGCCATATGACCATTTGGAGGACATCGAAACCAACGCCTGCTCTGCCACGGAATGCACAGGGCTGATGATTCAGCCGCCGGAAACGGAGGACGAATGGAAGGCCTATATGGAGGTTTACGATTTCGGTCCGCCCCTTTTGGAGGAGGACAAAAAAGCTTCGGATTCTCTTGACAAATAAGGAAAAAAGAAGTATAATTAACCTGTTAACTATTAACAGGTTAATTATTTTTGGAAAAGAAGGTGACACCATGCCTATGGATGAACATAACAGCCGCGTTGCCCACAGCTTTGTGAAAGCGGGCAGAACCCATCGGGCGTATTGCGACCGTTTGGTGGGCAAAATAGGCCTGCACCGCAATCAGCATAAAATTCTGATGATGCTTTCCTGCGGATGCGAAAAGCCCTCCCAGAAGGAGCTGGCAAAACGGCTTGAAATCAGCACGGCGGCGGTGGCGGTGATTATCAAAAAGCTGGAGCAAAACGGCTATATCACCAAAACATCCGCAAAAGCGGACGGCAGATTCAATGAAATTGAAATCACACCAAAGGGGAGATGCGTGGTAGAAGAAACCAAAGATGCGTTTTCCGAGTGCGACCGTGTTCTGTTTTCCGGTATCAGCGAAGAGGAGCTGGCGGTGTTTTACAGATGCTGCGAAAAAATGTGCGAAAACTTAAAAGGTGCAATGAAGGAGGAATCGGAGTGAAACGGTGGCTGAAATACATAAAGCCATATAAATGGTATTTTATTTTAGGTCCCCTCTGCATGATAGTGGAGGTTGTGGGCGAAGTGAATATGCCTGCCTTTTTAGCGAATATCATCAATGAAGGCGTAGCGGAACGAAATGTGGGATATATTGTTTTTTCCTGCGCGTGTATGATTGTGATGGCGCTTCTTATGATGGCAGGCGGCGTAGGCGGTGCATATTTTGGCGCCAAGGCGGCAGTGAATTTTGCAAGCGACCTTCGGCGGGATGTGTACGCTAAAGTGCAGGATTTTTCCTTTGCCAATATTGATAAATTCAGCACGGGCTCTTTGATTACCCGTCTGACGAATGATATCACCCAGATACAGAATTTTGTGAACATGATGCTCCGTATGTTTCTGCGCTCGCCCGGGATGCTGATTGGTGCTCTTATTATGGCGGTTCGGCTGAATCCGTCGCTGTCTGTTATTTTTGCAGTGGTGATTCCGATGATCCTTGCGATTCAGGCGGTTGTAATATCCAAAGCATTCCCCAGGTTCGGCAAAATGCAGACGAAGATTGACGCGCTAAATGCCAATGTGCAGGAGAGCCTGACCAATGTCCGCGTAGTGAAATCCTTCGTGCGTGAGGATTACGAGGAAGAAAAATTCGCAGGCGCCAACAAAAACTTAAAGCAGGCAACCCTGTCTGCCGTGAGCATCATGATTACCATGATGCCCATGATGATGCTGGTGATGAACCTCACCACCGTGGCAGTGATGTGGTTCGGCGGAAACCAGGTTATGGCAGGGCACATGCCCGTGGGCGACCTGACTGCCTTTATCACTTATATCAACCAGATCTTAATGTCTCTTATGATGGTTGTGATGCTGTTTATGAACAGTTCCCGTGCTCTGGCTTCTGCAAAACGAATCACAGAGGTTTTAGACGAAGAGCCGGATTTAAATGATATACACGCAAAGCATAAAGATGCAAAGGTGGAAAAAGGCTCGGTTACCTTCCAAAATGTTGGATTCCGGTACTATAAAACCAGCAAGGATAAGGTGCTGGACGATATCTCCGTTACCATCGAGGCCGGCGAAACCGTGGGCATTATCGGTCCCACCGGCTGCGGAAAATCCACGCTTGTGTCATTGATTCCCAGACTATACGATGCCGATGAGGGTGCTGTTTTAGTGGACGGCATTGACGTAAAAGACTATTCTTTAGAGCATCTTCGAAGCGGCATCGGCATGGTGCTGCAGAAAAATGTGCTGTTTTCCGGCACCATCGACGAAAACTTGAAATGGGGCGACGATACGGCATCGGAAGAGGAAATCCGCAAATTTGCCGACTTTGCTCAGGCAGACGGCTTTATCACAAGCTTTTTGGAAGGGTATGAAACCCAACTGGAGCAGGGCGGCGTGAACCTGTCCGGCGGACAGAAGCAGCGTCTCTGTATTGCAAGAGCCCTTCTCAAGAAACCGAAAATCATTATTTTGGATGACAGCACCAGCGCGGTAGATACCGCAACGGAAGCAAAAATCCGCGAAGCCTTTGCCGGTCAGTTGAAGGATGCTACCAAGATTATCATCGCGCAGAGAATTTCTTCCGTGTGTGATGCAGATAAAATTATCGTCATGGACGAAGGAAAGATTTGCGGCGTGGGAACTCACGCAGAGCTTTTGGCAGGAAATGAGGAGTATCAGGAAATCTATTACTCCCAGAGTGAAAAGGAGGTGCAAAGCTAATGGCAGCACGTTCTTTTGAAACCTTATCCAAGCGGTACAGCAGCCACAAGCCGCCCAAGGGAATGCCGGGCGGACCCGGTATGGGAGGTCCCCGTGGCGGTGGTCCGGGTAGACGTGGCCCGGGTGGACCCGGCGGAAAGCCCAAGAACACAAAAACCACGATTGTAAGGCTTTTAGGATATTTAAAAGCATTCCGCTTCCGCATCGGTATTGCCTTTTTCTTTATGGTAGTCCGTGCCATTTCCCAGATTGCAGGCGCATACACTCTGCGCCCCATTATCAACGACTATATCGCAGTAGGCAAAATGGAGGGCTTTGTATATGCCCTTGCCGTTCTGGCAGGGATTTATATTGTGGGCGTTGTGTCCACCTATGTGCAGAACCGCATCATGATTTCCGTATCCCAGGGAACCATTGAAACCATTCGAAACGACCTGTTCCAAAAGGTGCAGAAGCTTCCCGTGCGGTTTTACGACACGGAAAACACCGGTGAAATCATGAGCCGTTTTACCAATGATGTGGATAATATCGGCATGATGTTAGACTCTGCCGTGATGTCCCTGGTGTTCGGTATCATCAATCTGGTGGGAACCTTTGCCATGATGCTTTACACCAATGTGTGGCTCTCTTTGATTACGGCGGCGTTTCTGCCCATATTCATCCGCGGCGGTGCGCTGATTGGTAAACGAAGCAGAAAGTATCACTCCCAGCAGCAGGCGGCACTGGGCGCCTTAAACGGCTATATTGAAGAAACCGTTTCGGGGCAGAAGGTAGTGAAAGTATTCTGCCACGAAAAGGATTGCGAGGAAGAGTTCAGCATGCTCAACGATGACCTTCGCGGCAAGCAGTTCTTCGCCCAGTTCTTCGGCGGCATTATGGGGCCTGTTATGGGCAACACCAGCCAGGTGTGCTACAGCTTAACGGCGGGTATCGGCGGTATCTTATGTGCCTTAGGCAGATTCGATATCGGCGGTCTGACGATTTTCGTCAACTATTCCCGCCAGTTCTCTCATCCCATCAACGAAATTTCCATGCAGATCAGTACATTTTTCTCCGCCCTTGCCGGGGCAGAGCGCGTGTTCCAGATTATGGACAGAGAGCCGGAGGCAGAGGATAAGGAAGATGCCGTATCCCCCGGAAAAATCCACGGCGACGTGGTGCTGGAGCATGTGACCTTTGGCTATAACCCCGATAAAACGGTGCTGAAGGATATTTCTCTGTATGCCCACCCGGGTCAGAAAATTGCTTTCGTCGGCTCCACAGGTGCCGGAAAAACCACGATAACAAACCTTTTAAACCGTTTCTATGATATCGATAGCGGAACCATTACCATAGACGGCGTGAATATCAAAGACTATAGCCGAAGCACCCTTCGGAAAAACATTGCCATGGTTCTGCAGGATACCCACTTATTTACCGGAACCGTGATGGAAAACATCCGCTACGGAAGATTGGATGCCACAGACGAGGAAGTGATTGCGGCGGCAAAAACCGCCAGCGCCCACTCCTTTATCATGCGCCTTTCCGACGGATATCAGACGGTGCTGACCGGGGACGGTGCCAACCTCTCCCAAGGGCAGAGACAGCTTTTAAATATCGCCCGTGCCGCTCTTTCCAAAGCGCCCATTCTGGTGCTGGACGAGGCAACCAGCTCGGTAGATACCCGAACCGAGCGGCATATTGAGCATGGCATGGACCGCTTAATGGAGGACAGAACAACCTTCGTCATTGCCCACCGCCTTTCCACCGTTAGAAACGCCAACGCCATTATGGTGCTGGAAAACGGAGAAATCATCGAGCGCGGCGACCACGATGAGCTTCTTGCCTTGGGCGGCAGATACTATGAGCTTTGCACAGGGCAGAAGGAATTGGATTAACACAAGTCAAATAAATAAAAATGCAGTAAAACGAAATGTTTTACTGCATTTTTTGTATCAGGAAAGCCATACTGCCCGGTATATTGCTTACTACAGATTTGCCTGTAAATTTTTCCGATACTCTCTCGGTGTCACGCCCGTTATTTTCTTAAAAATTCTGCTGAAATAAAAAGAATCCTCAAAGCCCACCATAGACGAGATATCCGAAACGGAAAAGGTACTGTCGGAAAGAAGCCGCTTTGCCTGCTCGATTCTGGTAGACAGCAGGTATTGGTGCGGCGTGGTGCCGACAGTTTCTTTAAACACGCGCAGAAAGTGACTGCGGCTTAAGTTGCAGATATCCGCCAGATACCCTACATCCGTGTTTTCATTATAGTAATTCTGCAAATAGCGAACGGCAGGCCACACAGAATACGGAACATCGGATGTATCTGTTTTTTCCGTCAATGCACATAAAACAGAAAGAAACAACGCATTCTTCCGATTTTCCGAGACGCGTACGGAAGCCCGCATAGCGTGCACAAACTGCAAAAACACCTTTCCGGCATCTAAAGGGTCCGCCGCTGTATATACACCGCCCGAAAGTCCGCAATCTAAAAGGAGTTTTTCTGCAAATTCTCCGTGAAAATGAATCCAATAGCTGACGGAGTCTTTTTCTAAAATGTTTTCCTGGGGCAGTCCCGGCGGATACAGAACAAACTGGCCTTTGGAAAGGGAGTGCACCTTTCCGTCATAATAAACGCAGACGGTGCCGGACTCAACATATAACAGATGATAGTCAATCCGCCCTTTTTTGCGGACTACATGCATCCGGCTTTTCGCAGGACGCTGCACACCACAGCTGAATACGGTAAGATAATTCCCGTAATCCTTATAATTTTCTCCCTGGAATGTGCAGATGTAGAGTTTTTCTTCTTCCATCTTTTTCGCTCCTTTTGTGTCTTTTGAAAAATTATATCATAATATGAGACTTTTGTCCAGTTTTATAGAGGAAAATCCATGTACTTTCGAAAAAATAAATGATACAATAAAGCAAATACAAAAGGAGAGTGGTATATATGAAAAAAATCATAAGCTTTTTGCTCAGCGCAATGCTTCTTGTTTCCTGCATGACAATCGTTTCCGCAGAAAACACGGTTTCATTGTCTGAAGCAACCCGATTTGAGTTTGAAGACTATACAAATACCCACGTTTCCACTGTAGAACCCAATGCCAGCGGAACGGGCGTTGTGGGAAATACCTATGCATCTGTTTATGCAGATATTTCCATACCCGTAACCGTTTCGGAAAGCGGGTATTATGATGTGTCCTATGTGGTGAGCGATGCAACCACCAATCTTTCGTGGCTCAGCACCGTGGAATTCTACCTGGGAGACACTCTGTTAGGAGACAATGCAAACGGTTTTACGGAAAATCTTTCCAACACCTACCCGAACCTCTGGACGGCTTCGGCGGTGGGGAAAGTGGAACAAACGGCAGTATATTTAGAAATCGGCACATATGACTTAACAGCCGTCATTCACAACACCGCAGGCGAAGCGAATCAGGGCAAAACCATATATAAATATATGTTTGACTATATTGAGTTTGCACCGACGGAAAGCTTTGTAAGATTGGAGTTCGGCAACATGGAATCTGTTATCACTTATGACAGCGCCGTATCCGGTGTGTCGCTTTTAGCGCTTTATAATGATAACGAGCTGGTATGCGTAAAACAGGAAATCCTGAAAAATAAGTGGCAGGCATCCTATTCTATCCCTGTGGATGTGAAGGTTACCCATGCAAAAGCCTTTCTGTGGAAGGATTTAGAAACGGTGACGCCTTTGGAGGCGGAAAGTCTTCACGAAATCCGTCGCGCGCTTTATACCGTTCAGCCGGAGGAAATCTTTACGATAGACAGCGATATCGTTGCAGAAGGAGATATGACAACCTCGGTGACCAACAGTCCCGATTCCCCCTGCAGACAGTTTCCGTTCCTCTGGCAGTTTGGTGATACTGTGATTGCTTCCTGGAGTCAACACACAGACACCTACGAAACTGCACCCTATGATGCCATCATGGTTTCCCGTGACGGCGGCAAAACCTGGGGCGAAAAACAAGTAAAACAGAATTTTTACCTGACTTCTATCTGTCAGCTTGGTGATGAAACTCTCTTCGGCGTAAACTACTGGACCCACTATGTAGACAAAAGAACCGCCACCGTGCATTACTGGACCTCGGATGACTTGGGCGCGTCCTGGACGGAGCACGAAGGCACCATTCATCATGAAACGGATACCACCGCAAATTCCGGCGGCTGGGCATCTATCGTATTTCACCGCGGCATGCGCCAGCTTCCCGACGGTACTCTGCAGGGATTGGCGTATGGTCACTATGTAGGCGATAAAACATATCGCTGTGTGGTTATCGAAAGCACCGACGGCGGCAAGAACTGGTATGTTACGGGGACGGTTGCATCCGGTGCACCCCTTGACGAAAACGGCACGGAAATTAGCGGTGTAGAAGGCTTCTGTGAACCCGTTATGGCAGAGTGTGCCGACGGTTCGCTCCTTTGCATGATGCGAATCGGAAGCAATAAACCCTTATACCAGAGCCGTTCCTACGATGGCGGCGCAACCTGGACAACGCCCGAGATGCTGCCGGGAATCAAAACACTGTCCGAAAGCTATAGCGTAGACCCGGATTTATGCTTGATGGATAACGGCGTTTTGGTGCTCACTACCGGTCGTCCCAACGCAAAAATGTTGGTGTCCTTAGACGGCAGCGGTTATTTGTGGCAGGAAAATTCCACGCCCCTTTACACCGGCTCTACCGGATATACCGGTGTGCGTCAGGTGGGAAAAGACCGCCTTTTAGTGATTGGTGATATGGGCTCCGCATGGCAGGGTGTGACAGCAGGTGCGACCTACGGCATCTGGGGAAGATTCGTAAATGTTGAGCGCAGAACCTCTTATGCTCCCTATTTGGAAAAAGCACATCTTTCTTATGACAGAAAGGTAATGAACTTAAACGAAACGCAAAATCTGAAGCTTTCCGCCTTTGATAACGACGGCAAAAAGCTGACGGAAGGCTTATCTGTATCCTTCCAATCCTCGGATGAAAAGATTGCGGCCGTTACAAATAGCGGCGTGGTAACAGCAGTTTCCGGCGGCAATGTAACGATTAAAGCGACGGTATTATGCGGCGATAAAACAGTCACCTCCAATGAAATCGCATTGCAGATTGCAGACCTTAACAAGCTGGAAAGTGTTTTAGTTGGTAATGAAAACGACACCGTTGCCATCGGCAAAACCAAGCAGATTACGGCAAAGGCAATCAATATTTACGGAACCGAGCTTTCGGATGATTCTATCGTAACCACCTACGAAACATCTTCTGAAAACATTGCAACGGTGGACGCAAACGGCGTTGTAACCGGTGTTTCTGCCGGAACGGCGGTTATCACCATTACCATGACACAGGGCGAAACCGTAAAGAGTGCCAAGATGACCATAGTGGTATTTGGCGGCGTTGGCACAACCTATACCTTTGAAGATGATGCCGTGGGTAGTGCGCCTGCAGGCGTAGGATATCATCCCAATGCGGCTTCTGTTTCTGTTTCGGATGCAAAAGCAGCAAGCGGCACAAAATCCGTATGCTTAAACGATACGGCAAATAATTCCATGACCTGTATCCGCTTCAGCGACACAACAGCCTCTGCAACTCGCGTTGTGGACTTTAAGCTTTATCCTGAAAGCATCAGCACCGGCGTGTGCTTAAAGCTTTACCGCGACAATAACTTCGACCAGAAATCGTATAGTTATAATCTGGTATTCTCGGCAGACGGCACGGTGAAATGCTATCACAATCATGCGTGGAGCGAGATGCTTCCGGCAGATACGGTAAAAATCGGTGACTGGAACACCGTTCGTGTGGCAACCAACCTTTCCGATAAATCCGTTACCGTAACGGTGAACGGCGAAACGGCAACCATGTCCGGCGTAAGCTTTGCGGTGGGTAACACCTATGGCGTGGAATTCCATAGCGGTTCTACCTATACTCCGGGTTGTAAATTTTATTTAGATGATATAACCGTTTCCCGACACTTAAATCTTTTAACCAACGGTGGCTTTGAAGCAGGCACCGAGGGCTGGAGCGGAAACGCAGCAAACCTTTTTGTTTCCACCGACGAGGTGTGCACGGGAAGTGCGGCGGTGAAGGTAGAAAAAACGGGTATCTACGGCTACATCGGTCAAAAGGTTTCTGTTGTGCCCGGCGCAACCTATAAAGCAACGGCATGGACAAAGCTGGGAGAGGGAAACAATCAGAATGTATTTCTGGCAACCGCACATAAAGCAGACGGAAAAGATGTGTACACCACCATCAAAAATTTGTCCGTCATCCCCGGCGAATGGACAGAGCTTTCCGGCACCATCACCATCCCGGAAGGGGTTACGGAGCTGGAACTTTATGTTCAGCTTTTTGCCAGCGATGATTCCACCGGCGCTTTAACGCAGGATTTTTATGTAGACGATGTTTTATTTGAAAAGGTAAAATAATAAGATATAAATGCCCCTTGAAGCATATTCAAGGGGCATTTTGCATGTAATAACAGGTTTATACAGGTGTATTTTCCGCGTTTTGCGATTTTCGGTAAGCACCGGGCGTGATGCCGGTGAACTTTTTAAAAATTCTGCTGAAATAATAGGCATCCTCAAAACCGACAATGGACGCCACGGCAGAAACGGACTGCACATCGGAGGTGAGAAGCTCCTTTGCGTGCTCAATCTTAAGCGACAACAGATAATGATGAGGCGATGTGCCCACATACTGCTTGAACACATGCTGAAACCGGCTGGGGCTTAAATTATTCATGCGTGCAAGCTCTGCAATTTCAATGGGCGCCGTGTAATTGGCGTGCAGAAAACGAACGGCGTTTTGCACCGCCTCCGGTCTTGGCGCGGTGCTCTTTTTGTCGGAAAGGGTACATAAAAGAGATAAAAGAATGGAGCTCTTTTGGGTCTCCGTTGCGCCGGAGGTGGGGTGGTGTGCCTGCGCTAATTTTTCAAATTTCTGCTCGGCTTTTGCCTTGTTCTGCACCGTGTGTATTCCACCAGAAAGACCGCAATCAGATAAAATGCTCAAAGCGCTGGTTCCGTGAAAATGCACCCAGGAATTCACGGAAGGTGTTTCGGAGCTAAAACTGTATTCCTGCCGTTGACCGGGGTAGTAGAGAATAAACTGTCCCGGCAGCAGCCTTTCATAGCGCCCTTCATAATATACCGTAATAAAACCGGACTCGGAAAGCAGAATGTGAAAATCCTTTCGTCCTTTTTCACGGATTACGCGGTAAGGACTGCCGTTATACCGCCCGGCACCGCAGCCGTTCACTGAAAGAAAACTGCGCTCTTCCGGAATCGGATGGTCATGGATTTCGCCGATATGAAGCATTTCTTTTTGCACGATGAATCACCTCTTTTAAAAAAGTGTATCATAAAACAGCAGTTTTGTCCAGTTTTTTAGCCGGAAAATCTATGGTTTTTTGAAAACGCACATGATACAATGAAGAAAAACATCACGAGGAGGAATACCTATGAGTAAAATAGCATTTATCGGTGCGGGAAGCTTCACATTTACCAGAAATCTGGTGAATGACCTTTTAACCTTCCCCGCCTTTCAGGATGCAGAATTCTGTCTGATGGATATTGACGAAGAGCGGCTTATGGGAATTGAAAAGGTTTGCCGGCGGCTGGTGGAGGCGTCGGGAAACGGCGCAAAGGTAACGGCAACTATGTCAAGAGCCGAGGCATTGGAAGGTGCGGACGGCGTTTTATGTACCGTATTTAACGGAGATTTAGACATCTGGCGCGGTGACCTTGAAATCCCTAAAAAATATGGCGTAGACACCAATATCGGCGACACCAGAAGCGTGGCAGGTATTTTCCGCGCACTTCGTAACATTCCCCTGATGCTGGACATCTGTAAGGATATTGAAAAGTACTGCCCCAACGCAGTATTTTTAAACTACACAAACCCCATGTCCATGCTGTGCAAGGCAATGCAGACGCACACCAAGGTGGATGTGACCGGTCTTTGCCACAGCGTGCAGCACACTGTTCAGCTTCTGGCAAACTGGATGGAAATGCCGGTGGAGGATATCGACTACCTGTGTGCCGGTGTGAACCATCAGGCGTTTTACCTGAAGCTGGAGCATAATAAAAAGAGTCTGTATCCCAGACTGCGTGAGGCTTTGCAGAAGGAAGAGCTCTACAACCAGGAAATTGTGCGAAACAATATGTTCCTGAATTTAGACTACTATGTAACCGAATCCTCGGGACACAACTCCGAGTACAACCAATGGTACAGAAAGCGTCCCGACCTGATTGAAAAATACTGCCTCCCCGGCACAGGCTGGAATCCGGGCGAATACGGATTCTCCATTCAGTCCCGTATCACCCGCCTTGCAAACTGGAAAAGTGATTGGGAAACCTGGCTCAATGAAAACCCGGCAGAAACCTACAAGTTTGAAAAAACCGTGGAATATGCGTCCAACATCTTCAATGCACGATTTGGTGATCTCACGCCTTGTCAGTTTAATGGGAATGTTATCAACGAGGGCTGTATTCCCAATCTGCCTTATGATGCCTGCGTTGAAATCCCCGTGATTGCTGACCGTGCCGGATTCCATAAAATGTATGTGGGCAACCTGCCCGATCATCTGGCAATTCTGGTAAACACCACGGCAAGAATGGAAAATCTGGTTGTGGAAGCGGCTATGGAAAAGGATAAGCGCAAGGTGTACCACGCCGTTTGCATGGATCCCTTAACCGGTGCTGTTTGCTCACTGGATGAAATCAAGCAGATGGTGGATGAACTGTTTGCGTTCAATAAAGATTTCCTGGGTGACTATAAATAAAAAAGAGCGGAAATAATTCCGCTCTTTTTCTATTTTTTGTCAGTCAATCACTTTTTCATTGGGGTCTTCTTCATCTTCGTCTAAAATTTCGCCGTCCTCTATTTCAGCCACTTCCGATTGATACAGCTTTTCACCGCGGATGCCTGCATTGGTGAGTGCAGTGGTTACGATTTCAAACTGCGTATCGGAGAGCGTGCCGTTTTGCTTCATCAGGTTGGCGTTCATTTCCACAATCGCACCAAAATCACGGAAGGTGTCGTACCGCGTCATCATCAGAAGAGAACGGAAATAAAGCTCGCCCAGTTTTTTCGTGCCGATGCCTTCGGCAAACATTTTGTAGGTTGCGCGGGAAATGACAGTGCTGTAGCGATAGCTGTCCAGCATGGTTAAAATTTCCACGCCATCGCCTGCTTCATAAAAATAACCTGCCTGAACTTCGGAGAAGTTGCGGTCCTTATGCTTCCAGTCGGGTGCATCACCCTCTGCAAATTCTGCAAACACATCGGCAAGCGCCTCTGCAATTGCCGCATTTTCATGCTTTGCGTCGGTTCCTGCAAGACCGGCGATATGATGCATTACACCGTGGGCGTACTCGTGCACCACTACATTTTCATCCGGCTTGCTTTCTGCCATATTCTGCTCAATAAACATCAGAATATCATTGTGATAAAGTGCTTGTTCCGGCGGAATGGTGTCTTTCACATAATCGTTGGCGCTGAGGTATACGGAAAATGCACCGTCCTTACCGTCCAGACCTGTCCAGCCGAAGGTTTTATCAAAGTAATTGTATGCATGGTCTGTGGAGGATTTGATGCCGGAAACATATTTTGTGGCATTTCCTGCTTCAATATCCGCCAGCGGAAGCTCCTCTGTTGCGCCTGCCTTATCTGTAACATTCCAACCAAATTTGTCATTCACGCTGAAAATGGTGTATCCTGTTGCATCAGAAACCGGAACAGATTCTTCTTCAGCCACTTCTTCGGTGTTCTCTGTATTTTCTGCATCCTCTGCGGCATCTCCGTTTTCAAAGCTTGCCGTATTAAACACAAAAATACCTGCGCCGTTGTCGGCGTCTACAAACACGTCATAACCAACATAGACGCCTTTTCCGTTGTAGCCGGAAACGTTAGAGGTATATGCCAGATAAGTTTTTCCTTCAAAATTGCAAACGACCTTGGTGGGCTCGGAAATCTGAATGCCGTCCTTCACGCGGTATTCCTCCACCATCTTGTTTACATATTCGTTGATGGCGTTGGATGCCTTAGCGGGCTCTAAAGAGGCTGCGGTGTCAAGTCCTGTCGTCTCAATCAGGTTTGCATGAAGTGCCATGGGCTTGCCGTCTGCAGAGACCAGAAGAATGGCTTCGCCGCCGTACACGTCAATGCCGTTATACATCTGTGCAAAACGATAATATGTATCGCCGCCAATCTGCGTTTTCCGTATCAAACGGAAGGAGAGATTATCGCTTGCGATACCCAACTGTGTTTGCACGGTTTCAATTGCCGTCTGCGCACTGTTTTCGTCGGTGATATCCACATTTACAAAATTTTCACCCATGAATTTTTTCACGGTTTCACCGGCAACAGCGGAAGAAACTGCCGGTTGCACTTCGGAATTTACCGGTTCGGTCTCGCCCTTGCTCTTGAAATAGTACATAGTGCCGAAGCCTGCTGCAAGACAAAGCACAATTACCAGAAGAACTATCAGGGTGTTGCGCTTGTTTGTTTTTCTGCGCTCTCTCATTTCGCCGATTTTGTCCAGCTCATTATGAATTTCACCCATGGTGTCCATCAGCTCTTGTGTATCCATGGCTTCGGGAGCCAGCGCTTTTCCGCAATGCGGGCAAACGGATTCATCTTTTTGAACCTTTTTTCCACATTCCATACATTTCATATTGAAAACATCCTTTCTTTCATATCTATCCGATTCTATTGTATCAAAGAAGAAAGCCGCCTGTCAACAAAAGGACAAAATTGTAAACAAAATGACACAGAATGTACATTTTTTTGCAAACGTCACGCCTGTTCAGACAAACTGATGATATATCAGATTATGCTGTGGCGGAAAATCCGGGACCTGCTATGAATAAAGGAACGGAGCGGAACAGAGCAAAAAGGTGCTGAAAGCTTATCTTTCAGCACCTTTTTTGTTGTTTCGTTTATTCGTATTCTACCACGTCTGCCCATTTTGTGAGGAATTCTTTTTCTTCCGGTTTTCCTTTTACCAGCTGGGATGCGGCAACGATGGGAATCCATTTCTGCACATACTGCTTTGCGGTGTCGCTCTTTTTGCAGAACAGATTCAGGTATTTCTCCGCAAGAACCGTTTCACCTGCCAAAGAGAACAAAAGATACGTTCTTGCGGCGTCTGCCGAGGCGTTCCCCTGCGTAGCATGAGACCAGTCTAACACATAAGGCGTTCCGTCCTTTGCTACAATAATGTTGGAGGGGTTAAAGTCTCCATGGCAAACCTTGGTGTGCTTGGGCATGCTTTCCAGACGGGTGTGCAGCTCATATCTTGTGGTTGCATCTAAGGGAGACTCTGAAATTTTGCGCATCATTTTATCCTTCAGCTTATTTAAAAGCGGTGCGCGCTTGGAGTGAATTTCCAGCTGAAGCGAAACGAACATATCCATATATTCATCCGTTTTTTCAGGATGTTTTTCCATGAGGGTGGCGAGAGTTTCGCCCTCAATATAGTCCATGGAAATCGCCCATTTTCCGTCCATCACGGAAACGGCACGGAGTTTCGGCATACGGATGCCCGTTTCTTCCACTCGTGCCTGATTGAGCGCTTCGTTCAGCACATCCGCTTTGGAGTATTCTTCATTAAATACCTTAACGGTGGTGTCACCGTCTTTATACAATGTTTTTGTGGGTCTGACAGCAATGATATTTTCTTTCATCATCTTTCACCTCCGTAGTATGCATGCAAATACATTTCCTTGATTTCGTGCATCAGGGGATATCTGGGGTTGGCACCGGTGCACTGGTCATCGAATGCCTGCTCGGTCATGTCGTCTAATCTGCCCAAGAAGTCTGCTTCGTCAATACCGTAGTCTTTTATGGTGTCCTTGATGCCCACTTTAGCTTTCAGTTCATTGATGGCAGAAATTAAACTTTCCAGCTTTTCTTCATCGGTTTCACCGCCCAGACCTAAAGCCGTTGCCACTTCTGCGTAGCGCGCCAGGGTGTGGGGATGGTCATACTGGGAGAAGGTTCCCATCTTGGTGGGGGTTTCGCTGGCGTTAAAGCGGATGACTTCATTAATCATCAGCGCATTTGCCACGCCGTGGGGCAAATGATGGAAAGCACCTAATTTATGTGCCATAGAGTGACACACGCCTAAAAATGCGTTAGCAAATGCCATGCCGGCAACGGTTGCGGCGTTTGCCATTTTCTCTCTTGCCACAACATCGGTCTGTCCGTTTTCGTACGCGCGGGGCAGATATTCAAAAATCACTTTTAATGCCTGCAGAGCCAAGCCGTCCGTATAGTCTGTTGCCATAACGGAAACGTAGGCTTCCAGCGCGTGGGTTACGGCATCAATACCGGATGCGGCAGTCAGCCCTTTGGGAGCGGACATGTGAAGATCTGTGTCCACAATTGCCATGTCGGGCAAAAGCTCATAGTCGGCAAGAGGATATTTTACGCCGGAGGTTTCGTCCGTGATAACCGCAAAGGGGGTTACCTCGGAGCCGGTACCTGCGGAGGTGGGAACGGCAATGAAATACGCCTTCTCGCCCATCTTGGGGAAAGTGTAAATTCTCTTGCGGATATCTACAAAGCGCATTGCCATGTCCATAAAATCGGCTTCGGGGTGCTCATATAATACCCACATGATTTTTGCTGCATCCATGGCAGAACCACCGCCGAGTGCGATGATTACATCTGGCATAAATGACGCCATTTGTGCGGCGCCTGCTTTGGCGCAAGCCAGTGTGGGGTCAGGCTCTACGTCATAGAATGTGGTGTGGGCAATACCAAGCTCATCTAATTTATCGATGATACATTTGGTGTATCCGTTCTGATATAAGAAATTATCGGTCACGATAAAGGCTCTTTTTTTACCCATCACCTGTTTCAATTCATCTAAAGCAACGGGCAGGCAGCCTTTTTTGATATAAACCTTTTCAGGTGCACGGAACCACAGCATATTTTCCCTTCTTTCTGCAACGGTTTTGATATTTAAAAGGTGCTTCACCCCCACATTTTCCGAAACGGAGTTGCCGCCCCAGGAGCCACAGCCCAAGGTCAGCGAGGGTGCCAGCTTGAAGTTATATAAGTCACCGATGCCACCGTGAGAAGAGGGGGTGTTTACTAAAATACGGCAGGTTTTCATACGGCCGGCGAACAGGTCGATTTTATCCTGGCCGGAAGCTGTGTCTACATATAAAGACGAAGTGTGACCATAGCCGCCGTCTGCAATGAGCTGTTCGGCTTTGGAAAGGGCATCCTCAAAATCGGATGCGCGGTACATAGCCAGAACGGGCGAAAGCTTCTCGTGGGCAAACTCTTCGGAAATTTCCACAGATTCCACTTCACCGATTAAAATCTTGGTGTTTTCGGGAACATCCACGCCGGAAAGAGAAGCAATGGTGTGCGCCGACTGCCCAACGATTTTTGCGTTCAGCGCACCGTTGATGATAATGGTTTTTCGAACCTTTTCAGTTTCATCTGGCGTTAAGAAATAACAACCGCGTCTTTTGAATTCTTCTTTTACGTCGTTATAGATATTTCCAATAACTATCACACTTTGCTCTGATGCGCAAATCATACCGTTATCAAAGGTTTTGGAATGAATGATGGAGTTCACGGCAAGGAGAATATCTGCCGTGTCGTCGATGATGGCAGGGGTGTTACCTGCACCAACACCGATGGCAGGCTTTCCGCTGGAGTATGCAGCTTTGACCATGCCCGGTCCGCCGGTTGCCAGAATGATATCGGATTCCTTCATCACGGTGTTTGTCATATCCAATGAGGGCACATCAATCCAGCTGATGATGCCTTCGGGTGCACCGGCAGAAACTGCCGCATCCAGAACGGTTTTTGCCGCCGCAATGGTGGAGTTTTTCGCTCTGGGGTGAGGGCTGATGATGATGGCATTTCGGGTTTTGAGTGCCAAAAGACACTTAAAAATTGCTGTTGATGTGGGGTTTGTGGTGGGGATGACCGCCGCAACCACACCGATAGGCTCTGCCACCTTTTTGATGCCAAATGCTTTATCATCTTCGATGATACCGCAGGTTTTGGTGTCTTTATATGCGTTATAGATATATTCTGCCGCATAGTGGTTTTTGATCACCTTATCCTCTACGATACCCATGCCGGTTTCTTCCACAGCCATTTTCGCAAGGGGTATGCGCGCTTTATCAGCGGCAGAAGCGGCGGCAAGGAAGATGCGGTCAACCTGTTCCTGCGTGTAGGTTGCAAAAACGGACTGCACGCTCTTTAAGCGTTTCAGCTCTTGCTCCAGGCTTTCCACGCTGTCAATCTGTTTGATTCTCTCGTTCATAATGATTCCTCCTGATCTTTGATTGTTAATTGTTTAACAATCTTATTATCATTGTACCACTTTGTTATTTATTTGTCAATCTTTCGCGCGCAAAAAATGAAATTTTGTGGAGAAAAGATAAATATACCGTATTAATTGTGTAAAAACTATTCTTTTTGAATAAAAAGGATTTTTTCGGAATGTATATAAAGTATTATGTGGTTTAATGTATACAATATATATACATTAGGAAGTAACGCTGTTTTTTTGATAAAAAATCCATAAAATTTGAACTATTTTTCATTGACAACACATGGGGATTGTGGTAGAATATATGATATACTATACCATAGTAATGTAATATCATGGATAATTGGGTTTGTATGTGCTTCGGAAAGAACAGACTCAAAATTAATCAGGCAAAAGTGGGGACTGTAAAATGAAGGAAATTCTCAAAAAGGTTGCGGATAACACGACCGCAATTAAAAACCAGGGCATCGACGAAGTTTGCCCCATTGGTATTATTGACATTGAAAACTGGGAATGGCCGCAAGGCGTTGGTATGTACGGTATGTATAAGTACTACAAGGAGCTGGGCGACACCTCTTACCGCGATTACTTAATCAGCTGGTACGACAGACAGATTGCAAAAGGCCTGCCCTCCCGTAATGTAAACACCATGTGCCCGATGCTGACCCTGGCGTTTTTAGCAGAAGAAACCGGCAGAGAGGATTATATGAGCCTCTGCAGTGAGTGGGCAGAATGGGTAATGAACGAAATGCCCAGAACAGAAGGCGGCGGTATCCAGCATATCGTCAGCGGCGAAGAAAACCATAATCAGGTTTGGATTGACACGCTGTTTATGACCGTTCTGTTCCTGGCGAAGATGGGACTTTTATTAAACAAACCGGAATATGTGGAAGAAGCAAAATTCCAGTTTATGTTCCATATTAAATATTTAGCAGACAGAAAAACAGGCTTCTGGTTCCATGGCTGGACCTTCGACGGGAACCACAACTTTGCCAACGCTCTCTGGGCACGCGGCAACTGCTGGTACACCGCAGGCTCCGTTGAATTCATCGAAATGCTGGGTCTGGAAGGCTCTTTGAAGGAATACCTGTTAAACACCCTGGTATTCCAGGTGGAAGCTTTGGCAAAAACACAGGATGCAAGCGGCGGCTGGCACACCCTGTTAGACGATCCCGATTCTTATCTGGAAGCATCTGCAGCAGCAGGCTTTGGCTACGGTATCTTAAAAGCGGTTCGCTTGGGCTATATCGATGAAAAGTATAAGGAAATCGGCGAAAAAGCGTTAAATTACGTGATTGACAATATCGCAGAAGACGGCGAAGTACAGAACGTTTCCTACGGTACAGGCATGGGTAAAACCTTAGAAGACTACAGAGTGATTCCGATTTGCCCCATGACATACGGTCAGTCTTTGGCACTCTTAATTTTAACAGAAGGCGTAAGACTGTAAGATAAGTGTTTCATGAAGATGTATCGGGCATGGTACGAAAATCTTCCTATATAATATAACGGACAAAATGTCCTGAGCAACGTGTGTGCCTTTCAGCAAGGCAACAGAATAGGAGTGAGAACGATGTACGAAAAATTTTTGGAAACCATTGTAGAAGAAAAGCATGCCATGTTCTGTAAGGAAACCGGCATGATTCAGCAGCATGTAAATCCATGGAACGGCGGAAGCGGCGGATACCACACCAGAATTTCTGGTGATTTGCATAATTGTACGGAGAATACACAGTATGCAAACAGCGTGTTCCATTTAAGAAAAGAAGAGTATTACGATGAGGCAATTTCTTGTCTGAAGAATATCATCAAGGCGCAGGACACGCGCCCCGGCTCAAAAACATACGGATTATGGCCCTACTTTGTAGAAGAGGATTGCGATCACATGATTGCACCTGACTACAACATGGCAGACTTTAACGGTAAATGTCTTGCCTACATATTAAAAAAGAGAAGAGACTGCATCGACGATGAAACAGCGGCTCTGATGACAGAATCTTTGATGCGGGCGGCAGAATGCTCCATCGGCAGAAACGTGTCTCCCGACTATACCAACATTAGCTTAATGAGCCTCAACACCATTATCTTAGCCGGCGAGATTTCCGGCAATCAGGCGTTTTTAGAGCGCGGCAAAGAGCGCCTGAGAAAAGTGCACAAATATGATATGTTCTGCGGAAGCTACTCTGAGTATAACAGCCCGGCATACACCCCCTTGGCGATTGAAGAACTGAGCATGATGATTGCTCTGTTTGAAGACGAAGAGTGCAGAAAGATGGCAGAGGACTTAAACTACCTGGCGTGGGATATGCTCCTCAAGCACTACGATAAGGAAATGAAGCAGTTAGCTCCCCCGGCGATGCGTTCCTACGGAAGCTTCACCGGTGGCATCGAAGAAATGCTTTATCTGGGTACAAACGGAAAATACGGATACATTGATCCGGAAAAACCGTCCTACTCGGCAATGCTTCGGATTCCGCCGGTTTGCCCCGAAGAGATC
Organism: Clostridia bacterium; assembly: GCA_017396465.1. Lineage (GTDB taxonomy): Bacteria > Bacillota > Clostridia > UBA1381 > UBA9506 > Congzhengia. The sequence goes on from JAFQLU010000098.1 coordinate 28,631, forward strand.
ATTGAAAAATACATAAAACCCGAGCGCAAAAATGTGTTTATTGATGAAACCTTCTATAAAAAGAACGATATCCGTACTCCCGATGAGGATACGGTAATTGTCAGAAATATCGACAGCCCCGACCTGAAGGCGTTCACCTTCTTAGGCGACGGCTACTCCATGGGTGCTTTCGAAAAAACGGATATGTGGACACAGCGCCGCTCCTCTATGATTTACTGGGGTGATGAAAATCATAAAACTTCCATCCGCATCCGTTGCATCAACAAAGACTACGACTATTGCTCCGGCATGGTCTACACGAACCAGTTTGAAAACGTGATGCTTTCCCATTGCGGTTTTGTAACAGACAGAGGTGACTTCCACTATATTCTGGACAAGACCAAGGACGGCAAGCTCACAACAGAAAAGCTGTTCTTCAAATTTGAGCTGGAAGGCGACTGCGAAAATGTAAAGGTAACGCAGGACGGCGGACGGTTCACCATTACCGATAAAGGTATCAAAATTGATCTTAACATTACAGAAGCGGTCTTTGACGGTCAGCCTATGGAGCTCTTCTATAATGAAAAAGATAAATGCATCGAAGCGGTTTGCTTCGATGGAGAACGGACCATTGAGTTCGCGAACTTAAAGTCTGAATGCTATATGGTATTCACCCTGGCAGTAAACGAAACCGTTTCTGCTCCGGTAACCATAATGGAAGACGACTTGTTAAAATCCGAAATAATGGTCAAAGGCAAAACCTTAAAACTTTATTCACCTTATATTCCTGTCGGATTCGACAGTGCAATAGAAAAAACAAAGACGGAGGGACGAGAATGAGTAAGTTAAGACGAGTAGTATCATTTATATTGGTACTGGCAATGCTTGCGACAACAAGCGTGTTTACACTGAATGTTTTCGCAGAAGATGAAAAGAATCCTTTAGCATCCGGTATTGAACTGACCGATGAGGATCTCATCATCGCAGAAAAGCTCACCACCTTTGGCGTGATTAACGCCGTTGAGGAGAGCGAATTGGCAAACTATCTGACAAGAGCAGATGTTATCGGTATCCTGATGCAGTATCTGGGCCTGGGCGGCAACACTTTTACTGCAACCACATCACCTTTCCTGGATGTCAGCTTCAATGACCCCCAGATTGGTGCATACAGCGCGCTGTATAAAGCAGGCTATATCACCGGTGACGAAAACAAAATGTATCTGCCCAACAACCTGTTGACCTATAACGAGGCAGTTACACTGGTTGTAAATGCAATGGGCTACAAGGTGTTTGCAGTCAGAAACGGCGGCTACCCCGCAGGTTATCTTTACACCGCAAACAAATACGGTATTTTAGACGGTTTAAGAGGAAACGGCAACAACCCCATTCCTTACTGCGACCTGTACCGTTTGATCGAATCAAGCCTTGAGGCTGACGCTGTGGTAGAACGCGTGTTCACAGGCGACGGCGAAGCGGAATTCGCTCTGCAGAAGGATGTTCCCGTACTGGAAGAAATCTACAATATCAAAACAATCAAGGGTATTGTAACCGGTACAGAAGACACAAGACTTCTGTCTTCCAACTCTGATCTGATTTCTATGTATCAGGTGGAAATCGACGGTGTAATCTACGATACAGATAAGAAAATCTTCGGCGATTTCATCGGCAGAAACGTCATTGCATACGCAAAGAAAAATGCAGACGATGATTATGAAATCATCTACTTAGAACTGGCTGACAACAAAAATACAGAATTCAAAATTGATGCAGAAGATCTTCTGCCTAACAAAACAACCGCTTCCAGAATCTACTATGAAGATGAAGAAAGCAAAGAAAGACACATCGATGTTGACAGCGCAAACTTAACCGTTATCTATAACGGCAAAGCACATTCCGGCTACGGTGCGTTAAAGAACGCTCTGCCCGACAGCGGCTATATCGTAGGTCTGGACAACACCGGTGACGAAATCGTGGACGTTCTGTTCGTATACGAATTCACAAACATCGTTGTTGGATCCATCGATATGTTCAACTATGCATTCTACGATAAGTACACCAACGAAAAATACACCTTCGATCCCGTGAAAGACGATGTACGTGTATACGATCCTGCAGGCAAGTACTCTGCAGTAGATGCAATTCAGGCTGATTCTTTAATCACTATCACAGAAACAAGCAACGATAAAGGCTACAAGCTGATTAACATTTACATGTGCAACAAAAAGGCAGAAGGCATGATTGACGAAATTTCTGCTGACGGTAAGTACCTAATCGGCGATACCTACTACGAGCTGGCATACAACGTAGAAAACTATGTTGAAGAAGGCGAACTGCCTCCCTTAAAAGCCGGTATGAATGTTGTTTTATACTTAGACTATGAAGGCAACGTAGGTAACTACACATTAGGCAACGAAACATCCGCAACATACGGTTTCATCGCAGGTGTGGACGAACCCGACGGCGGTATCGCAACCACACTGTCTATGAAAATCTTTACACAGGATTCTACATGGGTAGAAGCTCCCACAGTTGACAAGCTGAATATCGACGGCGAAAGATACTCTGTTGGCACAGCTGCAGGTATGAAAGCTGCTGTTGAAAAAATCCCTGTAGGTGAAGTAGTTCTGTTCAGAATGCAGGACAACAAAATCAGCTACATCGATACAAAAGAAATGAACAAGGGTAACTTCAGCAAGGCTGCTGACGTTGGTAACCTGAACTTAATCTCTGAAGGTGAGAAGTTCGAGCAGAGAAACGGTATGGCAAATGAACAGGGACAGCTGTCTTTGAACAAGTTCGTTGTGAAGAGCGGCAACTGTATCATCTTCTCCACACCTGCAAGAGGCGAATTGTTAGACGATTTAGAAAAATATTCTGTTACCACATCCCTGAAGAAAAACTACTACACAAGTTCTGCCGGAACATATAACCAGGTTATGACCGATGGTTACATGGCATTCAACATCGGCGATGAAGACATCAACGTAGCAACATGTCTGCTCTTGAGAGGTTCCGAATCTGCAGGTGCAAGCGACTTAGGCAGAACCAGTCCTTACGTGGTTGTAACGAAGGTAAGCTCTGCACTCAACGAAGACGGCGAATCCCGTCCGAAGGTGTACTACACATCCGGCGGCGCTGAAAACGGTCTGGTTGTTGCAGAAAAGGTGAAATACTCCTATGCATTAGGTAGTAAAGCAACACCTGTTGAAACACCTTTTGCAGACATTGGCCTTGAAGTGGGCGACGTTATCCAGATTGGTACCGATGCTGAAGGATACCTTTCCATCATCAACGTGGTATATCGTCACGACCAGGAAGCAGGCAAGAACGCATACCTGACAAATAACGTTTATAACCTGTCCTTCGGCGGTAACGAAGGTGAAGGTGCGGCTTGTGGTAAGGTTGTTAAGGTTGACCCGACCAACAAGATTCTGCAGTTTGGTATCGAGCAGGAAGATGGCTCCATGAAGACCTACAATATCTCCACAAGTGGTGCAAGCTGCTCTATCTACAGACACGAACTGGAAAAAGCGGAAGTTGCTGACCTGGCAGCTCTGATGGAAGGCGATATTGTCTTAGTCAGAACATCCACAGGTTTTGCAGCATCAGCAGCACAGATTTTAGTATTGAGATAAGGCAATTGTCTGAAAGGAGGACGAATTGATGAAAAAAATCATTAGCTTACTGTTAACCATGCTTTTAGTTCTCGTACCTGCGGCAATTGCCGGTGCAGAAAAAGCAAACGTTGAAGTCAGCGTTGATATCACAGTATACACATTGGATGTTACCGTGAAAACAGATATCACAAGCGGCTTAACCTTAAAGGTTTATCCTTTAACATATGACGAAGCAACCGATAAAAATGTTGTTGCTCCCGGCACAATGCCCATTTATTTAGGCGAGTGCACTACACCTGTTGCTGAAGGCACAAACTATGTTTACACATTTGATTCCTTCAATGTGTTAAAATCCACAAAAACAGGCGAATACAGAATCGTAATCAACAACACATACACACACGATTTTGATTTCGTAAACAAAAACGATAAAATTGAATTCTACAATACATTGGCATCTGCATCCGACAGTGCTATCGAAAGCATCCTGAAAGAAGCTGTAGAAGCAGGCATCGTTGACTTTGATTTAGGGGAATATTTCGATTATCCCCCTGAAGTAAAAGATGAAATCAACGACTGCTTAGCAGACTTAGAACTGCCTGCTTTAGGTGCTGATCCTTCCGATGATGCTATCGCAGCATTTGAAGAAACCTTAAAGCCTGAAGTTGCAAGACTTTTAGCAGTTGCAGAATTCTTCCAGACAGAAGTGGAAGATTTTGAAGATGCAGTAGCAGAATATGCTGACGATTTAGATTTAGACTTAGAATTCTACTCCGATGAAGATTTGGAAATGGATCCTGTTGATGTGTATGACCGTCTGCATGGTCTTACAAACGTTGGCTATGGTGCTAACGAAGTTTCCGAAGCTTTCGATTTAGCAACTCTGCTGGTTATGTTAGACTACGCTGACTACGGCGCAGTAACAGACGCACTCAAGTACTATGATGGCGGCGTCATCGATTTAGATACCGACCTGACAGAAGACTTCACAGAAGCTAAGCTGAACAAAGTCAGCCAGAACATGAAGAAGGAAGCTTCTTCCTACAATTCTGCGGCAGATATCGAAGCAGGCTACAAAGAAGCTGCTGAAGATATCTTA
>JAFQLU010000099.1 GCA_017396465.1 Clostridia bacterium
CGCAACCTACTTGTTTCCGGTCTTCGCCTTTGTTTTGACTCATTGTAGCACATAATTATTCGCTTGTCAAGTATAAAATACAAAAAAATTCAAATTTTTTTGAAAAAAGTCGAATGTGGGCGTATAATTATACATTAAAAATTTTTTCGAAAAAACTCTTTATTAAATTTGTATTTTGTGGTATAATATATGATTGATGTATGATGTGCGGAATTATACCTATGAAATTGAGCCGAAAGGCTAAAAATAAATGAACGGAAAAATAATAGAACTTATGGAGGTTATTTTGTGGCAAAAAATCAAAAACTGAAAATTATCCCGTTGGGAGGCTTAAACGAGATCGGAAAAAATATGACCGTGTTTGAGTATGGCAACGATATCTTCGTGCTGGATTGCGGTATGGCCTTCCCCGACGAGAGCATGCCGGGAATTGATATCGTGATTCCCGACATCACGTATCTGGTGAAAAACCGTCAGAAGATACGCGGAATTGTCATCACCCACGGTCATGAGGACCATATCGGGGCAATTCCTTACTTTTTAAAGGAACTGAATGTTCCCATTTACGGTACGCGCCTGAGCCTGGGACTTGTGGAGGTAAAGCTCAAAGAATTCCGCCTGCTTTCCAAAACGAAGCTCAATCGCGTGAAGCCCGGAGATACGGTTAAGCTGGGCAGCTTCCGTGTGGAATTTATCCACACCAATCACTCTATCGCAGGAGCGGTGGCTCTTGCCATTCACACACCGATCGGCACCGTGGTGCACACCGGCGACTTTAAAGTGGACAGCACGCCCATTGAAGGCGAAATGATAGACTTGGCGCGGTTCGGCGAATTGGGACGAAAAGGCGTTTTAGCGCTGATGTCCGACAGTACCAATGTAGAGCGAAGCGGCTACTCTATGTCCGAACGGACGGTGGGTGCCACCTTTGATGAGGTATTCAGAAACTGCAACAGCAGAATCATCGTTGCAACCTTTGCATCCAATGTACACCGTGTGCAGCAGATTATCGATGCGGCGCACCGATACGGCAGAAAGGTTGCCATTTCCGGCAGAAGCATGGAAAATGTGGTGGAGGTTGCAGGAACGCTGGGGTACTTGAATATTCCCGATAAGGTTCTGATTTCCATTGACGAAATCAAGAAATACCGCCCAAACCAGCTGGTGATTATCACCACGGGCAGTCAGGGCGAAACCATGTCGGCGCTTTCGCGTATGGCATTTTCCGACCATCGGAAGGTGGAGATTACAAGAGGCGATATGATTATTGTTTCCGCATCTCCCATCCCGGGCAATGAAAAGCAGATTTCCACAGTCATTAACGAGCTGTTCCGAAAAGGGGCAGACGTGGTTTATAAATCTTTAGAAAATGTGCATGTTTCCGGTCACGCCTGCCAGGAAGAACTGAAGCTGATTCTTTCTCTGGTGAAACCGAAATACTTTATTCCCGTCCACGGCGAATACCGTCACTTAAAGCTTCACGCAGGCCTTGCAGAAAAAACCGTGGGACTTTCTGCAAAAAATGTGATGATTGCAGAAAACGGCAAGGTGATAGAGCTTTCGCAGAACAGCTGCAGAATCGGCGGAACGGTGCAGTCCGGCGCTGTGCTGATTGACGGCTTGGGCGTGGGCGATGTGGGAAACATTGTTTTAAGAGACAGAAAGCATCTGGCAGAGGACGGCATCATCATCGTAGTGGTAACGCTATCTAAGGCGGACGGCTCCATTTTGTCCGGCCCCGATGTGATTTCCCGCGGCTTTGTGTATGTGCGTGAGTCGGTAGACTTAATGGACGATGCCAAAATCGTGGCACGAAACGCAATCTTAAAATGCGCAGAGCAGAAGCAGACCGACTGGGCAAGCATCAAGGGCAGCTTAAAGTCTGCCATGGGCGACTTTGTGTATAAAGAAACCAAGCGCAAGCCTATGGTCCTGCCCGTTATTATGGAAGTGTAATCCCAAAAGGGAACATAAAACTGTTTAAAATATTACTATTATATATTTACAGGAGATGAAAGACATGGCAATCAAATTATTCACATCCGAGTCCGTAACAGAAGGGCATCCGGATAAAATCTCGGATATTTTATCCGACGCAATCTTAGACGAAATTTATAAAACCGACCCCAATGCCCGTGTTGCTTGTGAAGTAACCGTAACAACCGGTCTGGTTTTAGTGGTGGGAGAAATTTCCACCAATACATATGTAGACATCGCAAAGGTCGTTCGTGAAAGCGTTCGCGAAATCGGCTACGACCGCGCAAAATACGGCTTCGACTGCGACACCTGCGCAGTCATTACCGCAATCGACGAGCAGTCTGCAGATATCGCTCTGGGCGTTGACAAGTCTTTAGAGGCAAAATCAGGCACCGACGATATCGACTCCATCGGCGCAGGTGACCAGGGCATGATGTTCGGTTATGCCTGCAACGAAACAGAAGAATATATGCCTTTGGCAATCAGCCTGGCGCACAAGCTGACCAGAAGACTTACCGAAGTGAGAAAGAACGGCACCATCGGCTACATCCGTCCCGACGGAAAGTCCCAGGTTACCGTGGCATACGATGAAGCAGGCAAGCCTCTTTATGTGGACACCGTGGTTATTTCCACCCAGCATGGCGAGGAAGCAACCCACGATATCATTGAAAAGGATATCATGGAGCACGTTATCCTGCCTGTTATCCCTGCAGAACTGATAAAAGAAGACACCAAATATTATATCAACCCCACAGGCAGATTCGTTGTGGGCGGTCCTCAGGGTGACTCCGGTCACACCGGCAGAAAAATCATCGTGGATACCTACGGCGGCTATGCGCGTCACGGCGGCGGTGCATTCTCCGGTAAGGACCCCACGAAGGTGGACAGAAGTGCGGCATACGCAGGCAGATATGTGGCAAAGAATATCGTTGCCGCAGGCCTGGCGGATAAGTGTGAGGTGCAGATTGCATATGCCATCGGTGTGGCAAAGCCTGTTTCCGTTTATGTGGAAACCTTCGGCACTGCGCATATTCCGGAAGCAGAAATCGAAAAGCTCATCGGCGAGCATTTTGACCTGCGTCCTGCCGGCATCATCAAAATGCTGGATTTAAGACGCCCCATCTACAAGCAGACAGCGGCATACGGTCACTTCGGAAGACTGGATGTGGACCTGCCCTGGGAAAAGCTGGATAAGGTGGAGGCTTTAAAGAAAGCGCTGAACTGATTTGGCAATCAGATATAAATGCCGTTTTGCGGCTATGGAGGTATCGTTTTGAAAATATTGATTGTTGACGACGAAAAACTATTGGTAAAAGGCATTAAATATAATTTCGAGCAGGACGGCTACACCGTAGTCTGCGCCTACGACGGCGAAGAAGCCATCAAAATGGCGTATGACAAGAGCATCGACCTGATAATCTTAGACTTAATGCTCCCCAAAGTGGACGGCTATGCCGTTTGCCAGAAGGTGCGTGAGTTTTCCAATGTTCCCATCATTATGCTCACCGCAAAAAATGAGGACATGGACAAGATTTTAGGCCTGGAGTACGGTGCGGACGATTACCTGACCAAACCCTTCAATATTTTAGAGCTGAAAGCAAGAGTGAAAGCAGTGCTTCGCAGAATGACACCGGCAGAGGGTGTGGACAAAAAGGAATCCACCATCACCGTTGGCAGCGTGCAGCTGGACTATAATCTGCGCCGTGTTGCTATTGGCGAAAGAATCATTGAGCTGACGGCGAAGGAATTTGACCTGATTGATTTGTTCGTGTGCAATGCCGGCAAGGTATATTCCAGAGAAAACCTTCTGGACATCGTTTGGGGATACGATTATCCCGGCGACGTGAGAACCGTGGACGTGCATGTCCGCCGCCTGCGCGAAAAAATCGAGCCGAATCCTGCTGAGCCCCGTTACATTCACACCAAGTGGGGGGTAGGTTACTATTTTAAAGAAGTTTAAAGATCTCATTTTCAGTATCAAAAGTAAAATCATCCTCACCTACATGGTGATTGTGCTTATCGTGCTGGTGATTATCGGAACCTACATGCTGGGAACGCTTCGCACCTACCTTTTAGAGCAGAAAAAGCTGGAGGTTTTAACCCGTGCCAATGTTATTGCCAGCGTGCAGATTGACGGGTTTGACGAAATCGCCATTGAGCAGAAAATGGAATCCATGCCCGTTGAGGTGGGATTCCGCGCCATGATTTTAGACAGCCAGAGCCGTGTGTACTATGATTCCTATAGCGAAGGAAGCTACAGAGGCAAGCTCTATATCTATGCCCCTGTGACCGAGGTGCTTTTAAGCGGCAAGGATAACGCCGGATACCATGAGGTGGAAGGTGTGTGGAAAATCGAAGCGGCAGTTCCCATCATCCGCGGCGGGAAAACCGTGGGTGCCGTGTTAGTTACGGCGAACGGCGATTCCATCGAAGGTGTTGTGCATCATATCGGAAACGCGATTCTGATTTTCGGTATTGTGCTTTTGGTGTTCGTTATCCTGTTCGGCACCACCATGGCAAGTATTTTAACGCTTCCCATCGGCCGGCTGACGGGTTTTATCAAAAATATGCCCAAGGATAAGCTGCAGAAATGCGAAATCAACAGCCGTGACGAAATCGGCGACCTGGTGGTTGCTTTTAACGATCTGATTGACCGTGTGGCAGAGCTGGAGGAGAAGCGTCGCGCCTTTGTGTCCGATGCATCCCATGAGCTGAAAACGCCTCTTTCCATCATCAAGCTGCTTTCCGATTCGCTGCTTCAGACGGATAACCCCGACCCGGAATTTTTAAAAGAATTCTTAACGGACATGAACGATGAGGTAGAGCGGCTGACCAGAATCGTGCAAAGGCTTTTAGACCTGACCAAAATGGACCAGAGCTACACCAACATGAACGTAGAGGTGCACTCCATTGCAGATTTAACCACAGAGGTCTGCGAAAAATTAAAGCCCTTGGCAGAAAATAAAGATATTACCTTTTTATACACCCGTCCCGAGGACGATCTTCTGGTATCGGTGGACCGTGACAGTATCACGGAAGCCATTTATAACATTGCCGACAACTCTATCAAATACACCGAGAGCGGCGGCACCGTGAAGGTGGAGCTGATGCGTGATTTGGGCAACGTTATGGTTCGTATTTCCGATACCGGTATCGGCATCCCGAAGGAAGAAATCCAGAAGATTTTTGACCGGTTCTACCGTGTGGACAAAGCAAGAGCCAGAGACACCGGCGGAACAGGACTGGGACTTTCCATTGCCATGGATGTAGTGAAGCTTCACGGCGGCTACATCGAGGTATCCAGCGAAGAGGAGAAGGGCAGCACCTTCACTATTATTCTTCCCTGCGAAATCTCGCCCGGTGCGGCAGACACAACCGGCGAAAGCTTGCCGGAAAATGCGGTAGAAGCGGAGAATCCGGAAATTTCAGAATTGGAAGAACCCCCTATGGAGGAACATGATGCGTGATATTTATATAGCGGAATGTGTGCCGGAAGGCGGCATATATCATTATAAAATGGAAGATAGCGGAAAGGTGACCCTCTGCGAAAAGACCGACATCCCGAACCCCATGTATATGCAGGTGCGAAACGGGAAAATGTTTGTGCCGTAAAAAACATGGGCAGATGGGAACAGCGGTATTTCGGTGTATGAAATCACCGAAAGCGGCGCGCTGGGCAAAAAGCTTTTTGCCACCTCCACGCGCGGAATCTGCGCTTGCCATCTGTGCGTTTCGGAGAATGAAACGGTGTATGCCGTGAACTATTCCTCCGGCAGCGTGATAAAAATTCCCGGCAAGCTCATAGTGCATGAGGGGGAATGCGGCCCGGCAAAACCGCGGCAGGACATGCCCCACACCCATTATGTGAATTTCACGCCCGACGGAGCATACCTTTTAGTAACCGACCTGGGACTGGACACCATCTTTGTGTATGATAAAGAGTTAAACAAGGTGTCCGAGATAAAGGCACCTGCAGGTTCGGGTCCGCGCCATCTGATTTTCTCGGAGGACGGCAAAACCTGCTTCTGTGTGAACGAGCTGGATTCCACTCTTTCGGCATATGATTATGAAAACGGCAAGCTGACCATAACAGACACCGTTTCCATCTTGCCGGAAGGGTACGATGCGCAGAACACCACGGCGGCAATCCGCTTGCATGACGGGCTGATTTACGCCTCCAATCGTGGGAACAATTCCATTGCCTGCCTTTCCTATGAGAATAAAAAGCTTTCCCTTTTATCTATCACGGATTGCGGCGGAAAAGGGCCCAGAGATTTTAATATTTTCGGAAATATCTTAATTTGTACCAATGAAAACAGTGATAATGTCACCTTTTTTGAAGTGGAAGGCGAAAAGCTTTACAAGCTTTCGCAGGAACTTCATCTCAAAGGCGCCCTTTGCGTTATCTGATTTATGTGCAGTTTTGGGTATTACATGAAACGAAAAATATGGTAAAATAAAGAAAATCAACGTGTAGTTTGCTTTTGCGGAACGGAAGTCCGTTTGAAGCACTGCACGTTTTTTTTTGTTGACAAACGGTAAACTGTATGATACAATTACAATACTATAAAATGCAAAGGGGTA
>JAFQLU010000100.1 GCA_017396465.1 Clostridia bacterium
CGGCTTTAAAACCGCAATTTTGGATGCGGATATCACCGGCCCTTCCATCCCCAAGGCGTTCGGCATCAAAGAAAAGGCAATGGGAACGGAAGAAGGTATTCTGCCTGTCCGTACCAAAACCGATATTGAAATTATGTCTATCAATCTGCTTCTGGAAAATGACACCGACCCCGTTGTATGGCGTGGCCCTGTGATTGCGGGAACGGTGAAGCAGTTCTGGACCGATGTTATCTGGGAAGATGTAGACTTTATGTTTGTGGACATGCCTCCCGGAACCGGCGACGTTCCGCTGACTGTGTTCCAGTCCCTGCCCTTAGACGGTATCATCGTGGTAACCTCTCCCCAGCAGCTGGTTTCCATGATTGTGGAAAAAGCGGTGAAAATGGCAGAGCTGATGAATGTACCTGTTTTGGGTATTGTTGAAAATATGTCTTATTTTGAATGCCCGGATTGCCACGGAAAGCATTCCATTTTCGGTGAAAGCAATATCGATGAAATCGCCGCAAAATATAACATTCCCCGCGTGGCAAAGCTGCCCATGGCAAGAGAAGTGGCATCCGCTTGCGACAAAGGCATCGTAGAGCTTTTGGGTGCAGAATGGCTCAATGAAATGGCAGCAGATGTGGAAGCATTATTAGACGGCGAGGAGGAAGCGTAATGTCTGCAAAAGGCGAACAGGCAAAGGCTTTGTTTCTGGAAGGATATAACTGTGCACAGGCGGTTTTCGTAGTCTTCGCAGAGGATTACGGTATCTCCCGTGAAGCGGCACTGAAGCTTTCCTCATCCTTCGGTGGTGGCTTCGGCAGACTCCGCGAGGTTTGCGGCGCCGTTTGCGGTATGACCATGGCGTTAGGCCTGGCGGAAGGCAACACCGACACGGCAGGCAAGCTTGCCCACTATGAAAAGGTGCGTGCGCTGATGGGTGAATTTTCCAATCGGCACGGCGGTTATGTCTGCCGCGACCTGATTGCGACGGGTGATCATCATAACTGTGCGGAATTTGTATATTCTGCGGCAGAGATTTTAGAAAACTATCTGGCAGAATCCAAAAAATAAAAGAAAAGCATAGAAACATAAATAAAAATGATGCGGCGGCAAATACTATAAAAGAGTATTTGCCGCTTTTCTTTTGCAGAATCTGCTTGCGGCAGAAGGGAGAAATGGTTTTGCTTTTTGCTGTTTTGGCTTTTTTGCCGATTCTTGTTACATTGATTTTGATGATGGGCTTAAACCGCCCGGCAAAGGAGGCGCTTCCCATTGCCTGGGGACTGGCAGGCATCATCGGGATTCTGGCGTGGAAAATGGATATCAGAACCGTGGCGGCAACTACGCTATACGGTTTTTTATCCTCCATTGAGGTTCTGCTGGTGATTTTCGGTGCAATCCTGATTATGAACACCTTAAAGCACTCCGGCGGTATGGCATCCATCAACCGCGGCTTTATGCATCTTTCCAGAGATAAACGGGTGCAGGCAATCATCATCGGGTTTCTGTTTGGGTCTTTTATTGAAGGCGCGGCAGGCTTCGGAACGCCTGCGGCGCTGGCAGCGCCGCTTCTGGTGAGCCTGGGCTTTCCGCCTCTGGCGGCGGCAACGGTGGCGCTCATTTTTGATTCCGCCGCCGTATCCTTTGGCGCGGTGGGCACGCCGGTTGCCACGGCGCTGACACAGCTGGGAGATAGTGTGCCACAAGATTTTGCAGGAAAGCTATCATTTATGACGGCGCTTCCCCACGGTATTGTCGGGCTTTTTCTGCCTTTTTTGGGACTTTGCGTGCTGACAAAAGTGTTCGGGAAGGAAAAGTCTTTTCGCCCTGCCATAAATGCTCTTCCTTTTGCTTTGTTTTCGGGGCTGGTGTTTTCTGTTCCTTATGTCATCATCGCAAAGGTGTTCGGTTATGAATTTCCCTCCCTGCTTGCGGCGCTGATTGGTCTTGCCATAACGGTATTTGCCGCAAAAAAACAGTTTTTAACCCCGAAACGGGTATGGGATTTTGGAGAGGGGAACCTCTATGCCGAAACAGAAGGAAAGGGCATGCCGCTGATTCAGGCATGGGAGCCTTATCTTCTGATTGCGGCTGTTCTGGTGGTTACCAGAATCCCTGCCTTTGGCATCAAAAGCATCATCAACACCCGGGCAATATTTCCCTTTGTGCTTTCTATCGATAACATTTTAGGTGTGGAGCAGTTGGATTTTGCCCTGAAATGGGTCAACAGTCCAGGCGTTCTTCCCTTTATTCCTGTGGCAATCATCACCCATTTTCTGCACAGAATGCCAAAAGAGAAAATAAAGCTTGCCTGGACGGACACGTTTAAGCAAATCGGCGGAGCGGCGGTGGCTATTGTATTCGGCATTGCGCTGGTGCAGGTGATGAAGTTTTCGGATATCAACCGAAGCGGTATGCATAGTATGATGACCGTGATGGCGGAGCTTTTGTCTCATGCGGGGCGTGCGTTATTTGTTGTGCTCTCGCCGCTCATCGGCATTTTAGGCTCTTTTATTTCCGGCTCCAATGCGGTGTCGAATCTTTTGTTTACCAATCTGCAGTTTGAAACGGCGAAAACATTGGGACTGGACACGGTTTTGGTTGTTGCAATGCAGGTGATCGGCGGCGCAGTGGGAAATGTTATTTGCGTGAACAATGTTGTTGCCGTTTGTGCCACAGTAGGAATGGCAGGGAAAGAAGGAAAAATTATAAAGATGAACCTGATTCCCACGGCGATTTATACGGTGGCAATCATCGGTATTTTCGCCGTGCTGTTCGCCTTTGTATAAGAATAGAAAAAGCTTCTGCCGATCGACAGAAGCTTTTTTTCGTTGTCTATTTGTTTTTCATGGCAAGGTCAATCAGATATATGCCATAGCTAACCGCTAAAAGGCTCAAAATGCCGCCACAGAAGAAAAGCTCCTTTGAGTAGCAAGAGAGAGCAGGGTACATAGCGAAAAAAGATTTGTGCACCAAAAATGCAACGCAATACAGGGCAGGGAGTGATGCCCACCATAAGGGGTCATAAGGGCGGAATTTCCCTTTGCTGTCAAAGAAAATCCAATCAAATATCATCATGATGGGGCTGATATATAAAAGAATCAGCCAAGGTGTTTCAGAGGGCGTGCCGCCTTTTACGAAAAAGTGATATCCGATAACGGTCACGGCGGCAAACAGAGTAAAAGCGCCTTTCAGTCTCGGAAAGGGTGTTGCGCTGTTTGCATGGCGAAACCGCAGAATGCAGAAGATGAGAATTACGGCAATCGCCAGAAAACTCAAAAATCCCGAAAGCACTGCAAACCGTTTTAAGCTTAAAAAGAAAGTCAACAGGTTTTCGCCGCCTGTTTTATACAGCGCCCAACCGGTGAGCAGGAGAAAAATAATGCGGTAAAGCCAGCAGAACAGGTCTTTGGAACGAAAACCGCCTCTTCCGGAAAACAGCTTGTCCAGACCGAACATCAAAGCACCTGCAAGCAGGGTGGACAAAAGTGTGGAAAGCATATGCTCCTTTCCGCCCAAAAAATCGGCAAGACGGGATAAGTCAAAGCCATGCCCGGAAAGAAAAGACCACAGCGCAAACAAGAGTGCCAGCGCCAATAGCCAAAGCAGGGGGTCATAGATGCGAAACGCACCTTTTTTGTCGAACAGGATAAAGTCCAGAATCATCATGACAGGCAAAAGGATGTTTAAAATCCAGCCCGGGGCAGACGGCGTAAAAAACATAGAAAAAGCAAGCACCAACACCAAAAGCGCCATTGCCGTTACTGCACCCTTGATTCGGATTAAGACCTCGGGAATGCTTCCGATTACGGAAAAAATGAATGAGGCAAGCACAACGAGAAATGCGCAGGTATCTGCTAAAAGTGCCGGTGCGGAAAAGGCGTTGCGAATACCGCCGCCGCTTAAAAAGATGCTTTCAAACGTTGCCCATATGTAAAATAAAATAAATGCTAACCGATAGATTTGTGAAACTGTTTTTTTCATAAAGAAACTCCTGAAAAAAGCGCCGAGAGAATCGGCGCTTTTGTTTTTATGCGTAAAAATTTGCGTCTGTGCCGGATAATTCTGTGAAAAAATCCGGCGTATGTTTTACTGCTTCACCAGACTGCTGTTGGGCAGAATGGGTTCGTTAAAGGTCATGTGAATGAATTCTTCCCGCTTTTCTCCCTCGATTAAGAACTGCACGCAGTCGATGGTGCCAAGCTCTGTTAAAGAGTTTACCACGGAGTAAACCGTCAGCTGTTCTGCCGTGGTTCCGCCGGAATGCTTTTCGATAAATTCCTTGGAGAAGTTCACAAAACAAACGTTATCCTTTGTTTCAATGGATAAAAGCTTTGCTTCCTGCGGTATGGTACGGATATTTCCGGCTTGCGTGGGGCCGGCGAGCAGCTCCTGCACAATGATTTTTTCTACCGTGTCTCCGGCAGGAATTTCCACATTGCGCCGTTCGGGAACCAGATACTCTGCGTATTCGTCACCAAAATAAAGGGTCAGCGTCGTCTGGGGCTTTGCGGTGGGTTTTCCGTCCTTATTGATAACCAGATCGCTTTCACGGATAACACCTAAAGGCTTTCCGTCAGCTCCCGGGGCTTCTTTGCCGTCTACTAAAATCTGCACGCCGGAAATGTAGTCCAAAGAGCAGAGCGTCTGTGCCACTGCGGCAGGTGCCAGGGTGTTTTTCAAGTCATCCGGCGCTTCAAATTCTTTGGAAAAATCCACAACGGCGATGTCGTTCTGGATAATGACGGATTGTAGTGTTGTGCCACTGTTTAGGGGGCTGATTTTTCCTTCCGGTGGTGTAATCAACCGGTCAATTAAAAATTTCAGCTGGCCTTTTCTGGTGTCTTCAGGCACGGTTACGGTTTCGGCAACCAGGTCTGAACCTGTGGCACTGATATAATATACATCGGCGAGGACGCCTCCGTCAGGTTCTGCGGTGGTAATCGGTGTGGTATTCTTTCCGCATCCGGACAGGATGATTACAACGGAAAGGAGCATAAACTCTAAAATCGTAATGCACCGTTTCATTCGCATCAACTCCTTTTATACATATAAACTCGTATCCTATTCTAATTATACTATCAATATGTTAAAAAAGAGTAACATTAGTATTAAGATTAGTAAACAGAGAAATTTTCCTTACGGAATCAGCCGCTTTATCACGTATCCTTCCTTGATGCCGTTATCGGAAAGGAGCATATGCTCAGCGCCGAAATAGTGCCCGACGGCTGAATAAATGGCAAGAGCAGGTGCAATGGTGGTGGCGCGCTTCGGAGCATGCATGTTAATCAGAGTCCAGGAAACGGCAGGGTCGTCTACGATTGCCTGCAGAAGCTTGTCCACAAGGGTAAGATTCAAGGTTTCTTTTCCGAAAAATGCTTTGGCTAATTTGGTTGCCGCGCGAACGCTTCCGCCGACAATGCAGAGTGTGTCCGCTTGCTTTCCGGCAAAAAGGGGCTGTTCTTTCAGTACCTTTGTGATAGCTTCTTTGATGGTATCCACTTCGCTTTGGTCCGGAAGACCCTCACCCACAAAGTCGCAGAATGCTTTGAGTCCACCCCAGGGAACGGAATAAAAAGCTTCCGGTGCATCTCCGTGAAATAAAATGACTTCGCTGGAGCCGCCGCCTACATCTGCCATAACGCCGTTTTCTACAGGAAAGTCAAGGCTTGCGCCACAAAAGCTTAAGAGCGCTTCGTCATCGCCGGAAATCAGGTCTACTGCGATTCCGGCTCTTTTTTTCAGCTCTTCGCAGATTTCCGTGCAGTTTTCTGCGTTTCGGATTGCGGCGGTGGCAAAAACATGAAGCTCACAGTCGTATTCTGCAGCTTTTGCTTTGTGTGTTAAAATAGCGTCGGTTGCCGCCTGGATGCCGCTTTCGGTCAGACGATTATTCTGTATATGGCTTGCAAGATTTGCAAAGATGGCCTCGTTGTATAGCTGGTTGAGTGTGCCGTTTTCATAATCATAAACGGCGAGTCGGATGGTATTGGAGCCGGTATCGGCAACTGCATATCTCATAAATCGTAGTCCTTTCTGCTTGTTACGGTTTTACAGGTGTGTAGGGTACATAATACTGCGACAGGGATAGCGCCCCGTTTTCTTGCACCTTCTATATAGATTTTTCAGGGAATCCCAATAGGTGGTGCTTGCGTCGGTTCTGCGGTCGTCCGTTTTCGGCATCGCAGGTGAAAAATGTCTGATATGTGCCGACAGACATCGCATGAATGAGAGTAAAACAGCATAAAAGATGTACAAGTGCCATACATACATATATGCATGATTTTTCGTAAAGTCACAAACATCTTCTTCGCATTTTCTCATATATATTATATCAGCTTTGCATTCCGGCTTCAAGAGCAGATTTTGTGATAGTAGTTTTTGCGGTGCGATATTTCGGACAAAATTTGCGCAAAAGAAAAAACGGCACGCCTGAGGCGTGCCGTCCTGGCCTGTTTTTAGTTGTCTGCTAAAAATGCATTGATTCTTTCAACCAGTGCATCTGCATCCTCGCCGTGAACAGCGCAAGCTTCAGCGATGGATTCGCCGGAAGCGGAAGGGCAGCCTAAGCAATGCATGCCGATTTCAAAGAAAAACTGAGCTGTTTCGGGATTTAATTTTAACACGTCAATGATGATAGTGTCTTTTGTTACCTGTGCCATTTTATTCATACCTTTCTGTCTGTTTTTTTATTAATCTGTTTTGCACACAGACGGATGCGAAACAGGTAATTGACTACTGTTTTGCCAGGTCGTAAAGATTGTTGCCGTGAATATCGCAAATCACGGTGAGAGGCATATTTTCAACCTCCAGCCGCTTCACGGATTCAGGGCCTAAATCTTCATAGGCAATTACTTCGACTTTTTTGATAGAGTCCGCATACAGTGCGCCGGCACCGCCAATAGCACCCAAATAAATGGCGCCGTTTTTTTTCATGGAAGCTAAAACTTCCGAAGAACGCTCGCCTTTTCCGATCATTGCAATCAGCCCTAAATCTAAAAGGGTGGGCGTATAAGAGTCCATTCTTCCGCTGGTGGTAGGCCCGCAGGAACCGATCACAGCTCCCGGTTTGGCAGGACAAGGACCTGCGTAGTAAATAGTTTGCCCCTCCACATCAAAGGGAAGAGGCTCACCGGAAGAGAGTGCCTGCATCATGCGCTTGTGCGCCGCGTCTCTGGCTGTATACATTACACCGCTGACAGAGATTGTGTCGCCGGCTTTTAATTGTTTTATGATTTCTTTTGTAAACGGCAAACGAATATTCAAGGTAGCCTCCATCATATCTTGTAATGTTACTCTTATTATACACCATAGCAAAGGAAAATTCAATATATTTTGCAGAAAAATATGAACGTTTTCGGGCATTTGGTAAAGAATTTTTAAAAATATTATGTAAACCAATGAGTTTTTATGCAAAAAAGTTATTAACATTATCAACAAGGTTTTCAACAGGTAAAACATGTCTAAATTGGTGTTTTCGGCAATGTTATTAACACAATTAACAGGTTTATTAACAGTTTTAACCCCCTGAACCTGTTGGTTGTAATCTGTTTGTAAAACTGCATTAACATGGTTAAAACACTTGGTTTACATAATTCTGTTACATTTGGAAAGGAGTTTTTGACATGTGTCGGGGGATAAATATTCTATCCATTGCACTAATCTATTGCGGAACCGTTTTTGGTGCGGGTTTTGCATCAGGTCAGGAAATTTTTCAGTTCTTTTCCGTACACGGAACCTGGGGAATCGGCGCCTCCGTTTTTGTCGGTTTCCTGTTTTCTGTTGTTGGATGGATTGTGTGCGGAGCGGCAAAACGGTATGAACTGGCAGGAGGTGCAGATTACTTTCATTTTCTTTTTCCGGAAAAAACTGCGAAAGCAATCTCGGTGCTCTGCTCATTGTTTTTGATTGTGACCTTTTGCATTATGATTACAGGATGTGGAACACTGGCGCAGGAGCAGCTTGGTACGCGTCCGCTGACCGGGGCGCTTCTGTCTTTGATACTGTGCTTTTGGATTATGAAATACCGCGTGAAGGGGCTGGCAGTTTTAAACGCGGTGCTTACGCCTTTTTTATTCTGTGGCGTTATCACATTTTGTATTCTGATTTTTAGAGAAGGAATCATGCCGATGGTGACAAAAAGCAATGGAGCTTCGGCCGTGATATCCGGATTGTTATATATCAGCTATAACGTGGTTTCTGCTGTTGCCGTGTTGGTGCCGGCAGGGAAAACGGCGGCATGTGAGCAGGATGCAAAGATGGGGGGGATACTGGGCGGCGTACTTGTAGGCATACCGCTGGTGTTGATGACGGCGTGCCTAAGCAGATTTCCTGAAGCGAAAAGCTTTCAGATGCCCTTTTTTTCGTTGGTATGCCGAACGCATCAGATGCTTGCACCGACCTGCGCAATGCTGTTGTTCGGAGCAATGCTGACAACGGCAGCATCAGCAGGTGTTTCTGTTCTTGCTAAAGTATCGGAAACCTGTTCAAAAAGAAGGTCCTTTCTGTTATGCGCGTCGGCGTTGAGTTGTGCGTGGATTCCCTTTGATGTTCTCGTGGGATTTTTATATACACTATTCGGTGTTTTAGGAGTTATTTTGCTTATTGGAATTTTGAAATCAGTTTTTAGAAAATAGGAGAAACGAGCAGTAAAACGGAGAAAAATAAAGAAAACAAATTATAAATTGATGAAATGATTGAAAATGATATGTTTTTCGTGTTGCAAAGTGGATAGAAACGAGGTATAATAAACAAGTGCTGTTGAGAGACGGGATGTAGCGCAGCTTGGTAGCGCATCTGGTTTGGGACCAGAGGGGCGCAGGTTCAAATCCTGTCATCCCGACCAAATTGTGCTGGCGTAGCTCAGTTGGTAGAGCAGCTGATTTGTAATCAGCAGGTCGCGGGTTCGAGTCCCATCGCCAGCTCCACTTTACAA
>JAFQLU010000101.1 GCA_017396465.1 Clostridia bacterium
CAGCTATGGAATCCTGCTCAGAATCTTCCCCTACCATCTGACACATGCCGCCAAAAGGTAACAATTTGATGGAATACTTAGTTTCTCCTTTGGTAAAACCGCAAACTGTCGGTCCGAGACCGATGGAAAATTCAACAACACCGATTCCGTTCTTCTTTGCAAGAAGAAAATGTCCAAGTTCATGGATGATAATGATAATACTCATAAAAATCCTTTCTAACCGGGTGCCTGTGCACCCTTACATTCAGTCTTTACTTTGCAAGTCTTTTGTATACTTCAGCTTCTATTGCCAAAATCTCCTCCAATGCCGGATTCGCAATTACCTGATGCGTCTCCATCTCTCTACGGATATTCTTTACAATATCAGTATACCCGATTTTTCCGTCTAAAAACAGGCTGACTGCCGCTTCATTGGCACCGTTTAATACGGTGGTCATGCTGCCGCCTGTATTTCCTGCTTCGATTGCCAGCGCGAGGCACCGGAAGGTGTCCGGATCCGGCAGGTCAAAGGTCAGGGGTTTTTGGGTTAAATCCAGTTTATTTCCTTCCATAGGAAGCCGCTCAGGATACGTCATGGCATACTGAATGGGAAGCTTCATATCCGGCGTGCCCAACTGGGCAATCACCGCGTTATCGGCAAATTCCACCATGGAATGGACGATGCTCTGGCGATGCACCAGAACAGAAATTTTATCCATCGGTACGGAAAATAGCTGCTTGGCTTCTAAAATTTCCAGGCCCTTATTCATCAAAGACGCGCTGTCCACCGTGATTTTAGCACCCATGCTCCAGTTGGGATGGTTGAGTGCTTCAGCTACGGTGATATTTTCTAGCTCTTCCTTGGTTTTTCCGAAGAAAGGACCGCCGGAAGCCGTGAGAATAATACGGCTGATTTCCGTTTCGTAGTTTTCTTTGTTTACTCTTGCGGCAAGGCTCTGGAAAATGGCACTGTGCTCCGAATCCACGGGTATGATTTCACTTCCCGTTTCCTTTGCTTTCGCCATAACGATATCACCTGCGGTGACCAACGTTTCCTTATTGGCAAGACCAATGCGCTTCCCTGCTTCCACTGCCGCAAGGGTGGGACGCAAACCCGCAATGCCTACGATACCGGTAATCACGGTGTCTGCCTCGGGGTGGGATGCGATTTCGCAAGCACCCTCCACACCGGACAACACCTTGGTATCCGTGTCCGCAATTTTGATTTTCAGTTCTTTGGCTTTTTCTTCATCGGTTACTGCCGCATACACAGGGCGAAACGCACGGATTTGCGCCTCCAGCAGTTCGATATTGGAATGTGCCGATAGTGCAAAAGCACGAAACCCCTTTTGCTCCTCTATCACTTCAAGGGATTGCGTGCCGATGGAGCCTGTTGCTCCTAAAATCACAATATTTTTCATTTGATTCACCTTTTCTTTTCCTCCGTCCTACGACAGCACGGGGAACAAGCTGATAAAGCAATATACCACAGGCGTAATGAACATCAAGCTATCCACACGGTCCAGCATTCCGCCGTGACCGGGAATGAGGTCTCCGAAATCCTTTGCGTGACATGCACGTTTTATCAAGGATGCGGATAAATCGCCCAGCTGCGCCACAACGCCGCATAAAAGCGCCAATACAGAGATGGCAATAAAGTTCACAGAAAAGCCCATAGCCATTAAAAATCCGCCGTAAATCAGGAAAGATATCAAAGAACCGACAACGGCACCAATGGAGCCTTCTACGGTTTTGTTGGGGCTAATGGCTTCAATGAGCTTGTGCTTTCCTAATAAAGAGCCTGCAAAATACGCCGCAGTATCCGGAAGCCATGCACCGATAAATGCTAAAAATACCAAAGCCAGTCCATGTTCCATATGGCGCATGTAAGAAAGCGGCATCAGTAGAAGCACGGCATACAAAACTGCGAATAAAGACGCTTTCACATCGGAAAATGTGACATTTCGATGATTGAAAACAGCCACAGCGAACAGAGCCATCACAAATAAAACCATCGGCATGAAGATTGCCGCACTATAGTCCTTGAGCGTTGCACCGATGATAAAAATCACCAGAGCCGCAACATAATTGGTTATCATAAGAGAGGGCTTTTTACCCATTCCGAAGGCGACTAACAGTTCGCGCAGAACCATAAGGCTGACCACGCAGACCGCAATAGAAAATACCCATGCGGGAGCAAAGGTTATCACCAGAAGCAAAACGATAAGCACCGCTGCGCTGATAAGTCTTGTTTTCAGTTTTGACCACTCCATGTCTGTCACCTCTTATACGCCACCGAATCTTCTGTTTCGGTTCTGATAGTCTAAAATTGCCTTTGTAAAATGCTTTTCCGTGAAATCCGGCCAGCAGATGTCGGCGAACCAGAACTCACTGTAGGCAGATTGCCAAAGGAGAAAATTGCTGAGCCGGTATTCTCCGCTGGGGCGGATAATTAAATCCACATCGGGAATCTCCGTATACAGGCGATCCCCGATGAGGGTTTCGTTAATATCATCCGGGTTAAGCGTGCCTTCCTTTACTTCCTTGCAAAGAGAACGCACCGCTTTTGCCACTTCCTGCTGACCGCCATAGTTAATGGCAAGATACAGAATGGTTTTATCCCGATCCTTGGATTCTTCTTCGGCAATCGCCATCTGCTCCCGGATTTCTTCCGTGAGCGCCGAGCGGTCTCCAATGAACTTGAGCCGCACCTGATTGCCCTCCAAAAGCTTTTTGTCTTTTAAATAGTCTAACAGCAAATCCATCAAGGCATCCACCTCGGCTTTGGGGCGCTTCCAGTTTTCCGTGGAAAACGCATAAGCCGTGATATAACGAATGCCCATCTCGCTTGCAAATTCCGTTATATTTTTTAAAACGGCGGCGCCGGCAGAATGACCTGCACTTCTGGGAAGTCCACGCCGTTTTGCCCATCTGCCGTTTCCGTCCATGATGATTCCGACATGGCGGGGAAGATTATTTTTGTCAATTTCCGTCAGCAGCTTTGCCTGCTGTTTCTTTTTAAACAGAGAAAACATATTACACCCCGCGTATCGCTTTCATCAGATTTCCATAATTTCCTTGGATTTTGCTGCAGCTAAATCGTCGATTTCCTTGATTGCCTTATCGGTAATCTTCTGGATTTCGGTTTCTGCACTCTTTAAATCATCTTCTGTGATTTCATTGTTCTTCTTCTGTGTTTTTGCGCTATCTATCGCATCACGGCGGATGTTACGAACAGCAACCTTTGCTTCTTCTGCACGCTTGGAAGCAGATTTGGTCAGTTCCTTTCTTCTCTCCTCTGTGGGAGCGGGGAAGTTTAAGCGGATAACCTTACCGTCGTTATTGGGGTTTAAGCCTAAATAGGATGCTAAAATTTCTTTTTCAATATACATTAAGATGCTTGCATCCCAGGGCTGAATCATCAGCATTCTGGGGTCGGGCACGGAAACGGTACCAACCTGAGCGATGGGGGTTGCTGTGCCGTAGTAATCTACCGTTACCTTGTCTAAAATGGCAGGGTTAGCTCTGCCTGCACGGATACCCGCAAAATCACTTTCCATTGCCGCAATGGCTTTATCCATCTTTGCTTTTACTTCTTCAAACATAACAATACTTCCTTTCTTTTATTGAAATCAGATAACTTCTTCATCGTTGGAAACTACAGTTCCCATATTTTCACCGCACAGCACACGGATGACATTTTCGGGCTGCGCAATACCAAACACTAAAATCGGGATATCGTTGTCCATACAAAGAGAGGTTGCGGTGGTATCCATCACCTTCAGCCCGCGGTTTAACACTTCCTTGTAGGAAACCTTGGTAAACTTTCTTGCGTTGGGGTTCACAGCAGGGTCGCTGTCATACACCGCATCGATGTTCTTGGCAAGCAGAATGGCATCTGCTTCGATTTCAGCCGCACGCAGAGCCGCAGCCGTATCTGTGGAGAAAAAGGGGTTACCCGTTCCACAGCCGAAGATAACAACCTTGCCGCTTGTCAGATGGCTGATTGCCTTACCGCGGATATAGAATTCCGCAATCTGGCGCATTTCAATTGCCGTCTGCACTCTTGTGGGCACACCTGCCGCCTCTAACGCGCTCTGCAGCGCCAAAGAGTTCATAACCGTTGCCAGCATACCCATATGGTCTGCACGGGTGCGGTTCATATCTGTGCTGGTTCTGCCGCGCCAGAAGTTCCCGCCGCCAACAACAATGGCAATTTCAACGCCTGCCTCCCAGCATTCTTTAACTACAGATGCAACGCTTGCCAGAGTGGCGTCGTCCAACCCTGTACCCTTGCCGCCGGAAAGCGCTTCACCGCTGACCTTCAGCAGAATTCTTTTGTATTTCGGATTCATAAATCAGTCCTCCATCATTCTGTCTTTTTTATGAATAAACTCACTCTTATTTATTATATCTGTTTTTCCGTAAACTTTCAAGTCTTTATGTAAATTTTCTCAAAAATTTACTTTTGGTTTACATAACACATTTCTTTGGAGAACTACCGAAAAGTTATCAACAGTATCAACAGGGTTATTAACACTTTTTTCATACTTTTTCCCCATAACCAAGGGGTTTTCGGCAAAAAAAAGTTCTTTTCAGCTTGTTAACAACCAAAATTGTAGATAACTTTGGTTTACATAACGCATTAAATTACCGCAGTTTTGTGCCGTGTCACATGGCAATTGATGTTCACAGCACAAGGAAGACCGGCAATATGCGTGGGATAAGCCAGAATTTTCACGCCCAGAGCCGTGGTTTTTCCGCCAAAGCCCTGCACACCGATTCCGGTTTCGTTGATGGCACAAAGCAGTTCCCGCTCCAGCTCTGCGTAAAAGGGATCCGGGTTTTCTTGATCCAAGTCCACAGACAATGCCTGCTTTGCCAGAAGCGTGCATTTTTCCATGGTGCCGCCGATGCCCACCCCCACCACAATGGGAGGACAGGGATTGGCGCCTGCGCGCTTTACGGTGTCAATCACAAAAGCTTTCACACCCTCCAGACCTTCTGCAGGCTTGAGCATTTTTAAAGCTCCCATATTTTCGCTGCCGAACCCTTTGGGCGCAACCGTGATTTCAATTTTATCCCCTGCCACGATATCGTAATGAATTACGGCAGGCGTGTTGTCTCCCGTATTTTTCCGGCGGATGGGGTCCTCTACCACAGATTTTCTGAGATACCCCTCGGTGTATCCCAAAGCTACGCCTTCATGAATCGCGTCGGTCAGAAGTCCACCCTCTATATGAACCTCCTGACCCACCTTCACAAAAACCACCGCCATACCGGTGTCCTGACATACGGGAATTTCCTTTTCCTCCGCCACGCGCATGTTTTCTTCCAGCTTTTCCAAGATGCTTTTCGCAGTTTCGGAGATTTCGGTTTTTCCGGAAGCGGAGATTGCTTTTTTGATATCCGCTCCCAAATATATATTCGCTTCAATGCAAAGCTTTTTTACAGTTTCGGTTATTTCCGATATATGTACGGTTCTCATACGGTCTTCTCCTCTTTTTTGGTGCGGAACACCCAGAATTTGTTACCGATAAAGTTCACAATAACAGAAAATACCGATGCACACAGCTTTGCTATCATCACCGCATTATCGCCTTCAAAGGCAAAAGAGACGCCAAAAGCAGAGAGCATTGCGTTTGCAAGATTTTCGATATGCAAAATATCGTAGAACAGGTGCGTAAATACAATCACAACCAGCATGGAAACCAGATTTACGGCAATAAATTTCCCGATTTCCGCAAGGTTTCCCGTTCCGGCTTTTTGGAAGGTCCATTTCCGGTTCAGAAGAAAGCTTACGCACATGGCAACTGCCGTAGCAATCACCTGCGATATGCTTTTATGAAGATTTACTGCAGTTATCATCAGGTAAAACACGCCATAGTCCACTAAAGTGTTACAACAGCCTACCAGACCAAATCGCACAACTTGAAGCATTCCGTTTTTTGAAATTTTCATGCTACTCTTCCTCGCTAAATCCGTTCTTCTCTTTGATAATATACAAAGGACGATTTTTCACTTCGTCATAAATTCTGCCGATATATTCCCCCATGATGCCTAAAATCATCAGGGTAACACCATTAAATAACAGCATAATGGAAACAATGGATGCCCAACCCGACACCGTGCGGTCGGTAAACAGCTTCTGATACAGCGCCACGAACAGATATACAAAGCTGGCTATGGAAAGCACCGTTCCCATATAGCCTGCAATTTTCAGTGGTTTTTTAGAAAAAGAAGTGGTTGCATCCATGGCAAAGTTCAGCATTTTCCGGAATGGGTACTTGGTTTCGCCGGCAAACCGCTCATCCCGCACGTAGGAAACGCCAATCTGACGAAAGCCTGCAAAAGATACAAGTCCGCGGACATATCGGTTTTTCTCCGTCAGTCCCGATAATACATCACACACCTTGCGGTCTATCAGACGAAAATCTCCGGTGTCCACCGGGATATCCATGTCTGTCTGGGATGCTAAAAAGCGGTAAAACACCTTGGCTGTGACTCGCTTGAACAGGCTTTCCCCTTTGCGCTTTTCCCGTTTTCCGTACACAACGTCATAGCCTTCCTTCCACTTTTCCGCCATTTTCGGAATCACCTCGGGAGGATCCTGCAGATCTGCATCAATGAGGATAACAGCCTGACCACAGGATAAATCAATTCCTGCGCTGATTGCCGCCTGATGCCCGAAGTTTCTGGAAAAAGTCACCAATCGGACGCGTTTGTCTTGTTCTACAAGACAATCTATCATTTCCTCTGTTTTATCACGGCTTCCATCGTTAATGAACAAAAGCTCATAAGGCTCCTGCATGGACTCCATCACCGCCGTCAGGCGCACATAGCACTCCTTCACCACTGCTTCTTCATTATATACAGGTACCACCACAGAATACCGAATGGACATATGTTTCCCTCCTGCAACTTGACTTATATTCAGTATAACATATTTCCCACACTTTTTCAACGATTATTTTGTCGCAAACTTTTCTCCATTCGACACGAAGATGCGACAGAATCAGCACACACTTTGTGGTACAATAAACGGCGTAACAAGAAAGGATGTTTCCATCATGAAAATCTATGCGGATGTTTTATTCATCATCAACTTGATATCGGACTATCTGCTGCTTTGCGCTACGGCTTTTGTGCTGAAAAAAAGAATCTCCTCAAAGCGGAAAATGCTGGCGGCTGCCATGGGCGCTCTATTTGCTTCTGTCATCTTTTTTCTGCCTTTGGGAGTTGTTTTTTTGCTTCCAATGACGCTTTTCGTATCCGTTCTGATGGTCGCCACCGTGTTTGGCATCCGAAAATGTGCGTTTTTTGCAAAGGCGGTTTGTTCTTTTTATCTGATATCCTTTGCCGCCTCCGGAGCTATGTTCGGATTCTGCTATCTGAAAAACACAACCTTTGCCGTGAAAAGCGGCATTTTGTATGCCGATATTCCTGCCTATGGTGCACTGACAGTATTTCTTATTTCCGTGACGGTCGTGCATGTTTCCTGCGGTTTTGTCCGCAAGGCAAAGCTTCGTTCCCGATATCTTTACGACATCACCATTTTAAAGGACGGGAAAAGCGTGACGGATAAGGCGCTATACGACACCGGAAATTTTCTCACCGATCCGCTGACACAAAAAAGTGTCCTCATCGCGGAATGGGCTGCGGTTTCTGCTCTGTTTGATGCCGAAACCGCAGCAGAGGCGGTAGCAAAGCATCCGGGAGAATTTATTTATATTCCACTCAAAACCGTGAGCGGCAGCACAGGAATTTTTGCCTTTTGTCCCGACGAAATCCGTGCCGATGAGATTTCTATGAACGATTCTGCCTATGTGGGCATTTCCGATAAACCTTTGGATAACGATGGATATTATCGGATGATTTTGCCCTGCTCGGCAAGTATTGCAGAAAGGATGTAAAACCATGCTTCAACTCTTTCAAAATCTGTTTTCCCTTGTTTTCCGGCTGTTATACAACCAATTTGCCAACGAGGTTCATTTTATCGGCAGCAGCGAAATTCTGCCACCACCCCTATCCCACGAGGAGGAGGCGGTATGTCTCGTAGCGCTGAACGGCAACAACCGGGAAGACGCAAAACAAAAGCTGATTGAACACAACCTGCGACTGGTGGTGTATGTAGCACGGCGGTTTGATAACACCGGCGTTGCCACGGAAGACCTGATTTCCATCGGCTCTATTGGACTGATTAAGGCAATCAACACCTTTAACACGGACAAAAACATCAAGCTTGCCACCTACGCCTCCCGTTGCATTGAAAATGAGATTTTAATGTTTCTCAGAAAAATTCACAACCGTAAAACAGAGATTTCCCTGAACGAGCCTTTAAACACCGATTGGGACGGAAACGAGCTTCTGCTCTCCGATATTTTAGGCACAGATTCCGACGATGTGTATAAATCCCTGGAGGAGGAGGTGGACAGAAAGCTTCTGCACGACGCCGTGGAAAGGCTGGAGGAACGGGAAAAGCTGATTATGGAGCTTCGGTTCGGTCTTTCGGGAAAAGAAGAGAAAACACAAAAAGAGGTTGCCGATATGCTGGGGATTTCCCAATCCTATATTTCCCGTCTGGAAAAAAGAATTATGGAACGGCTAAAGCGCGAGATTGTGCGGATGATTACATAAGCCAGTCTGTTTTCCTGCACAAATCCACACAAAACAAAAGAGACGCACGATGATAAAGTGCGTCTCTTTTGTTCCTTATTGAAAAGGAGAGAAAATGAAAAAAGTTATGTGTTTGTGGTATGGTTATATTATAGCGCTTTCCGAATCATTTTGCAATTCGCCGTTTAGCCAAAATTGACAAATTGCTGTAGATTTTTTTGTGCATCTTTCACAATATCTATTTTTGATTCATCTTTTTCAGCTTTAATGTAACTTTATCTCCATCTAAAGATTCGATACCTACAGGCAGAACCAGCTTGATTTCAACCTCGCCGTCTTCGCCCAGCATTTCCGGCTTGATTTCTTCTGTCTGAATTTTTTCTAATTTATCCACCATTGCGGCGGTACCGGCAACCTCAATCACCTTCACAGAGCTATCATCCAATGCGTACCACTGCTCTGCGTTATTGGTTCCGGGGGCAAATACCGGTTCGATAGACACGGTTTTCTTCTTTAAGATTTCACAATGCACATCCACATTCTGCTGCTCTGTTGTGACATAGGGACTTACAATCACTGCATCGGAGGAGCTTGCCAGTTCTACCGGTGCGATGGTGGAAATGCTCTCACTCTTTCCGGAAACATCAACGGTCACAAACAGATGGTCTATTGCGCCTACAAGGCTTTTCGCACCGCGGATTTTCATGGTTGCCGGCTCAATTTTTGTGTTACCTACTGCATATCCGTGAGCAGGTTCACCGGTCGTTTTTACGCGAAGCTCTTTTTCCGCCTCAATGATTTCGTCCACGGTCACACTCACAACAGAAGGACTTTGATTTACAACCTCCACGCTTCCGTAGGGAACGGCAACACGGGTGTGCACCTTATGGTCACCGGTGGATAACAGACCGCCGACATCCGCCGAAA
The DNA here is from genome assembly GCA_017396465.1 of Clostridia bacterium. Lineage (GTDB taxonomy): Bacteria > Bacillota > Clostridia > UBA1381 > UBA9506 > Congzhengia. Next base: position 9,523 of record JAFQLU010000101.1, read on the forward strand.
CAGATACCTGCGTACTGTCTAAATCCTGCAACACCTTTCTCTGACCGCGAAGCTTTAAGTCCACGGTATATTCCTTGTCATTGACCAGCATCAGGTTTCTCTCTTCCAGTTCTGTCTGTCCTGCAAACAGCACAGGAACATTTTTTACTGTCCGCTCAATATCGGGGCTCTGCACCTGAATGATATAAAACCAAAGACCGATAGCGAAAAGAAGAGATATGATTTTAGTAGATAAGTCTTTTTTAAACATACGGCTCTCCTCCTCTTTTCTTAAATTTCGGTATCAATATCATCGTCCGACTGTTTTTTCTTCTTATCTTTTGTGATATTCCAGATAAAGTCCAGATTCTTTTTCACATTACTGCCGACATCCTCTTTGGGAGCAAGAAGCTTTGTGAGGAGTTTATAAAGACTGGTTTCGGAAAGATTCCGAATCATATTGCCATCCTGCATTACGGAGATTTTCCCGGTTTCCTCAGACACTACCAGACTGATGCAATCCGACTGCTCGCTGATGCCCAATGCCGCTCTGTGTCTTGTTCCCAGTTCGTTGGACAAATCCTTATTGGAGGAAAGCGGAAGCACGCAGGACGCCTGATGGATTCTGTTCTCGCGAATCAGCACCGCACCGTCGTGCAAGGGGGTGTTGGGAACGAAGATGTTTTCCAGAAGTTCTGCCGTAACATCTGCGCCGATGGATGTTCCGCTTGTCAGCAGATCGTCCAGCACCGTATCTTTTTCAAACACAATCAAAGCACCGGTGTTGGTGGCAGAAAGATTCTTTGTCGCCTTACAGATTTCTGCAACGATATCCGGCTGGTCTTCTTTATCTGAGGTGAACCATCTGCCGAATTTGCTTCTGCCCATGTGCTCCAGACCGCGACGAAGCTCTGGCTGGAAAATAACAATCAAAGCAATTAACCCAACCTGCATGGTACTTTCCAGAATAAAGCTGATTACATTCAAATTCAGCCATTCCGCTAAAAATGTGATAACAAAAATCGTGGCAATACCTTTTAAAAGCTGTGCCGCTCTTGTGTTTCTGAAATGCTTGATTAAATAATATGCCGCAACAGCAACAATTAAAATGTCTACAATATCAGAAATCTGCACCGTGCGGATAAACGGAAGTATGGTTTCTTGCAAAAAGCTCACGGGCTACTCCCCCTTCTTATAATTTCTCATGTTATTATTGTAGCACAGTTTTTTCCGTATTTCAATTGCATTTATGTTACAAAAACATTAAGAGACGGCGAAAATAGCATATTTTCCAAAAAGGAGATGGAAAAACGCAATTTCGTGCCGTCTCTTTCGTTGTACTCTTTTGTTCTGTATCGTTTTTACGGCGTAACATACACCGTTTTCTGGTCCGTGTAAATCACCATGCCCGGAGCCGCGCCGGAGGGCTTTTTCACATATTTTACCAAAGTGTAGTCCACGGGAACATTTTCCGAGTGCTTCGCTTTGGAGTATTTTGCGGCAAGCTGTGCCGTCTCTAAAATGGCGGTATCGGAAAATTCTTTTCCATGCTCGTAACACAAAATCACATGAGAGCCATGGATATCTTTGGTGTGGAACCACAAGTCTGCATTTTTGGCGGTTTTTAAGGTAAGCACATCGTTCTGGCGGTTGTTTTTACCCACCAGAACGGAAAATCCGTCCGACGTGGTAAACTGCATGGGTTTAGACAGAGCCTGCTTCTTTCTGCCCTGCTCCGAACGTTTGATGTACCCCTGCTCAAAAAGCTCTTCGGAGATTTCCGATAAATCCTCGGCAGTTTCCGCAAAGGACAAAGCCTCCTCCACCGACTCTAAATAGGCAAGCTCTGCTTTGGCTTTTTCCATCTGCTCTGTGAGCATTTCCTTAGCGGTTTTTGCCTTGGTATATTTTTTAAAATACCGTTGGGCGTTTTCCGCAGGCGTCAGGCGTGTGTCTAAAGGAATGGTTACCGTGGGGCAGCTTTCCTCGTAATAATCCTCTACCTGCGCCGTTTTATCCCCCTGCTTGATTCTGTATAAATTGGCGGTTAAAAGCTCCCCGTATTTTTGATAGGTTTCCATATTTTTGGTGTCGTCCAGCTCCGCCGTCTGCAATGCCAGTTTTTTGGCACAGCGCTCAATATTGGTAGACACCAGCTTCACCAATTTGGTACTTTTGTGCGCCAGCCGCTCTTTTTTATCACGCACACGATAGAAATCCTCCACTGCCCGGGACATGCTTTCGGTATCGGTGCATTCCGCAAACCCTTCATACTGCCCGATTTCCACAGCAGAAAATTCAAAAGGCTTTCCGTTTTCCGAAAGATAGCAGGGAGAAAATGCTCCCTCCTGTGCCATTTTAAACACGGCATTTGCCGCCGTTGCCAGTTCTAAAACGGCAGAATAATCCAGCTCCGACAAAAATTGATCCGATGAATGGAATGCTCTGTGACAGATTTCGCGGGCAATCAGCGGGCTGACACCGCGAAAAGCGGATAATACCGCGCGGTCAATTTTAAGGCTTCCGTCTGCATTCTGAAGGGTTTCCACAATATCGGAAAGGGAACATTCCATAGGATTTTTCTTATTCTGCGGCGGAGGACACGCATAAGTCAGTCCCGGCAGAATCTGCCGCACGGAGCTGACGGAAAAATCGATATGACGGATAGAGTCAATCATTCTGCCGCCTTCCTCCATTAAAATAATATTCGAATGCCGACCCATCAGCTCGGCAATCAGCTTTTTGCGGGTAACATCACCTAAATCGTTGAGTCCCTCAAAGGTGAGCTCCATCACGCGCTCAAAGCCGGGCTGAGATACATCTATCAGCTTATTTCCCGATAAATGTTTCCGGAGAAGCATACAGAAAAGAGGTGCTGTTTTTGGACTTTGTTTTTTGTCCTCCGTCAGGCAAACACGTGCTACCGCGGCATTTGCCGTGAGGCGCAGTTTCTTTCCGCCACAAGGACCGAAGAAGGATATTAAAAGCTCATCGTGCTCCGTTTGCTGGATTTTGTCCACCTTGGAACCGACTAAGATTTCTTTGATTTCACGAGTCAGCGCGCTGACGCTGAATCCATCCATTGCCATGGGATAGAATCACTTCCTTACGGGAAATTTTGCAAAAACGGTTGATTATTTCCGGTTCAAAATTTTGGTGACCGTGGTTTTGGGAGCAATCACCTTATCCATGCTTTTTACCAAAAGAATCGTTGCTAAAAAGGCGTTTACGGTGATAATCAGAAGCGGTCCCAGCTTGGTGGTAAAGCAGGTGACGATAATCGCGGCAACAATTGCGCATAAAAGCGGCACAATATACACCATAAACGCCGCCAGAATCACTTTCTTTGTGTCTGCTTCCACCTTAACGGTATCACCCACAGAGGCACCTGCCGCATTTTCGGCTTTTGTGATGGCGGAAGAAGGCGTACAGCCACCTTTACACTGCGCACAGTTTTCACCGCAGGCAGAAACACGGTTCACCGAAACAATTGCCGTATTTCCTCTTAATTCTTTTACGATTCCGATCTGTTCCATAACTTGCTCCTTTTATCCTATGTAATCTCCCGTTTGGGGGAATGTTTCTTTACAAAGATTCTGCAATCTGCGTCAGTTTTTTCAGTCTCACGCTGACGCCGGATTTGCTGATGGGAGGACAAAGCTTGTTGCCAAGCTCGGTTAAGCTCTCCTCCGGATATTCCAGGCGCAGACGTGCAATCTGCTCTAAGGATTCCGGCAGAGCCTCCAACCCCATATGACTACTGATTTTTTTGATTGCCGCGATGTGTTGCGCCGCCGCGGTCACGGTTTTATTGATATTTGCCGTGTCGCAATTAACCTTTCTTGTGATATTGTTGCACATATCCTTATAGATTTTCACATTGCAAAGCTCAAACATGGCATCCGGCGCACCCATATGCGCCAGCATATCGCAAATAGTGTCACATTGCTTCACATATACCACATACTCGGACTTTCGCATCACGGTCTTCGTGTCGAAGCCCACTTCTGCGATGATATCGGATAAATCCCGGCTCAAATCCCGGTAGTGGGTTTTGATTTCAAAATGGTATCCGCTTTCCGGATTCTTCACATAGCCGCCGCCTAAAAAGGCACCTGCCATAAAGGCGGTTTTGCACTCTTCGTCGTGCACCACAAAGGGGTCTACCGTAAAACGCACAAAGCCGTCTTTTAAATACCCCAGCTCCGTCAGCACCTGCTCTGCACCGTCTGTTATGGTGATGTTACAGATTTTCCCCATAGCAACGATGGTTGCCGTCATGCCGAACAAGTCGGAGATAAGCGCCACAACGCGGCTTGCGATGGCGGGGCTTTCGGTTCGGATTTTTAAGGCGTAGCTGTCGCCATCCGTCTGCACCGAGCCGCCAAAGCCGGCAAGACCTGCGAGGTGCGCACGTCTTAAGCTTCGGGTTTCATAGGATAGAGCGCAAAGCTCCTGTTTTATCGTTTCTGTAAATGACATAATACTCGTTCCTTTTATTTGGTATCAAACCAGCTGTGCCCCGTATGCATATCCACCAAAAGGGGTACCGTCAGGCTTGCCGCCTGCTCCATTTCCTCTTTTAAAATGAGGCAGACCTTTTCTTCTTCCTCTTTGGTTGCTTCAATAATCAGTTCGTCGTGCACCTGCAGAATCAGGCAGGAGGATAGATTTTCCTCCTTCAGGCGCTTATGCACCGCCACCATGGCAAGCTTGATGATATCTGCCGCCGTTCCCTGCACAGGCGTGTTCATGGCGGCGCGCTCGCCAAAAGCGCGCATCTGGAAATTAGAGGAGGAAAGTTCGGGGATATCTCGTTTTCTGCCGAACAGCGTGGTCACATAGCCCTGCTGCTTTGCCGTTTCCACCGTATCATGCATAAACTGCTTCACCTTGGGATAGCTTCCCAGGTATTCTTCGATATATCTCTTGGCTTCTTTTACGGTAATTCCCAAATCCTGGGACAGAGAAAATTCTCCCATACCGTACACCAGTCCAAAATTGATTGCCTTTGCGGCGCTTCGCATTTCGGGCGTTACATTCTGCTCCGACACGCCGAACACCTTTGCCGCCGTGGAGGCATGGATATCTTTGCCGGAAATAAAGCTTTCCCGCATATTTTCATCGCCTGCTAAATGCGCTAAAACACGCAGCTCAATCTGGGAATAGTCGGCATCAATCAGCACATGATTTTCGCTTGCCGTAAACATTTTCCGCATTTCTCTGCCCAGTTCTGTGCGGACAGGGATGTTCTGCAGATTCGGCTCCGTCGAGCTGATTCTGCCCGTTACGGTTACGGTCTGGTTAAAGCTGGAATGCACCTTGCCCGTTTCGGGATGGATGACCGCAATGAGACCTTCCACATAGGTGGAATTCAGTTTTGTCAGCTTTCTGTATTCTAAAATATGATCGATAATGGGATGCACCTCACGAAGCTTTTCTAAAACCTCGGCTCCGGTGGAGTATCCGCTTTTTGTTTTCTTTTTGGTAGGAAGTGCTAAATCTTCAAAAAGCACTGCACCCAACTGCTTGGGAGAGTTGATGTTAAATTCTTTGCCTGCCAGTTTATAAATTTCCGCCGTCAGACGGCTGATTTCCGATTTCAGCATGTTGCCGAATTCCGAAAGCTTTTGTCTATCCACGGTGATGCCTGCTTCTTCCATGGATGCCAAAACCTCTACCAGAGGCATTTCAATTTCCCGAAACAGGGAAAGCATCCCCTGCTCCTGCATTTTGGCTTCTACCGCATTTTTTAAAGCATATAACGCCGCTGCCTGCTTCATCAGCGGCTCGTCGTTTTCCACAGTCGGCTCTAAAAGACTTTCCAGAGAAAGCTGACCGCTTTCCTCTTCCGTGTTTTCCAAGGACACGCCCAGCACATCCCACACCACGCCGGCTAAATCATAGCTTTTGCGGGATGGCTCTAAAAGGTATGTGGCAATTTCCGTGTCGAACACGATGTGCTTTGCGGAAATTCCCTCTTCAGACAGCTTAAGAAGCTGTGGTTTTAATCCGTGGGTGATTTTGGTTTTGCCGCTTTCAAGCCAGGATTTGAATACATCAAAATACGCTGCAAGCTTTGCGCAGTATACCTTTTTCCTGTCTGCAGTAAAGGCAATTTTTTCGTCCTGCAGGATATAGCAGATGTTGTCTGCATCCAACAGGTTCGTTAAAGCTTTTTCGTCCAAAACTGTTTCCATTACCGTTTCGGCAAAAAAGTCTTTCTGCTCTTCCACGGTTTCCTTTGCCGGAGCAAGTCCCATTTTTTTGATAAAGGAACGGAATTCCAGCTTCGTGAATATATCAAACAGCGCCCCGCTATCCGGCTCTTTCCGCTCGGTTTCAGGGATATTGATTTCGATGGGAACATGAGTGTCGATGGTGGCTAAGGTTTTGCTCATATAAGCATCGTCTTTGCCCTCGGTGAGCTTTGTGCGGACAGATTTTGTTATCTGCTCGCTGTCGATATTCTCATATATACCGTCCACCGAATGAAACGCCTGAATCAGCGCCGTTGCACCTTTTTCGCCGATACCCTTTACGCCGGGGATGTTGTCGGAGGAATCCCCCATAATGGCTTTTAAATCGATAAACTCTTCCGGTGTTACGCCGTATTTTTCAAAAACCTTTTTATCGTCAAACACCTCGGTTGTGGTGTTGCCCATGCGCGTTGTGACCAGATGGATATGCACGTTTTCCGATGCCAGCTGCAAATCGTCCCGGTCTCCCGTCAGCACACAGCACTGCACATCCTCTTCGGTGCAGGTTCTGGCAAAGGTGCCGATGATATCGTCCGCCTCATACCCCTCCAGCTGGAAGATGGGAATGTTCATCGCCGTGAGCACCTCTTTTAAAAGAGGCATTTGCTCTGCCAGCTCGTCGGGCATTTTGTGTCTGGTTGCCTTGTAGCCGTCAAACATTTTGTGACGGAAGGTGGGCGCAGGAAGGTCAAATGCCGCGGCTAAATAGTCGGGCCCGATTTCCTCCACATATTTAAACAGAATATTCAAAAAACCAAAAATAGCGTTTGTGTGCACGCCCTCCTTTGTGGTCAGAAGGCGCACCGCATAAAACGCACGGTTTATGATACTGTTTGCATCTAAAACAAGAAGCTTTTTCATAAAGTTTACTCCTTTGTAAATCGTTGGATTTCGCCATTTTCCGTCATAATGAGTATTTCCTCAAACAGGCCTTTTGCTTTTTCTGCCCCGTCCGGTCCCGAAACAAAGATTGCCGTGGAAAGCGCATCCGCCGCCGTGGCATCTTCTGCTACCACCGTTACGCTGACGATGCCGTTTTCCGGTTGCCTGCCAGTTTTAGGGTTTATGATATGATGATAGTTTTTTCCGTTTTCGGTAAAATTTCTTTCATAGCCGCCGGAGGTCACAACGGCGCAGGGGGTGGTTTTCGCCGTCACCGTTTCGGCAACGGTGCCGCGCACCTCGCCCGGTTTCTGTATCCCCACGGTGAAGGGCTTGGTTTTCTTGCCTGTGCGGAGCATGTCCCACACGCCTTGCGGCTTTTCCCCTACGGTAACCACATTGCCGCCAAAATCCAGCACCGCAGAGGTGACCCCACGGCTCTTAAGAATTTTCGCAGCACGGTCTGATGCATAGCCTTTTGCAATACCGCCTAAATCAATCTGCATATTTTGCTTCGTTTTGGTCACGGTATACGCCGTCTTGTCCAGAACAAGTGAACTGCTGTCTACAGAAGGAAGCGTCTGCTTCAGTTCCTCATCCGTAGGAACATGGGGATTTCCTGAAAAGTCCCATAAATCCATCAGCGGCTTTACGGTGATATCAAATGCGCCGTCCGTAATACTAAAAAGCTCAATTGCCCGTTCAATCAGTTGGTAGCATTCCCCGGATACCGGAACCGACACACCGGCTTCTGCCCGGTTTATTTTTGCTATCTCACTTTCCGGGAGAAAGGCTGAAAATCGGTTATGGATATTCCGCACCTCTTGGAGCACCGCTTTTGCATCTTCCTTGTCACCGTCATACAGGGTAACAGACACATAGGTGTCTAAAAGATAATCCGATTCAGTTTTCGGTTTTGGCGTAAGCCACGCCGCTCCCACCGCAATCAGAACGGCTAAAAGGGCGATGGCGAATTTTACGTATTTCATCACTCTGTTTCTCCATAGAGAATTCTATACATTTTCTTGTATTTTTTCACACGGTTTACATATTTTTCCGTTTCGGGAAACGGGATTTTCTTTAAGGTTTCTCCATTTTGGGAACAAGCCGCATCATCCAGCCATTCATCTACCCTTGCATGCCCTGCATTATATGCCGCAATGGCATTGGTTTCGTTTCCGTGGTACATGGAAAGCAGGTACGCAAGATATAGGCTTCCCATACGGATATTCTTTTCAGGAACTGTAAGACTTGCCGTTTCAAAAGGAATATCCTTTTTCTCACAAATCCACTTTGCCGTATCCGGCATCAGCTGCATCAGTCCGAAAGCTCCGCTGTCCGACACAGCACTTGGGTTAAAATTACTTTCCGCCTTGATCATGGCGTATATAAGATTTTCAGAAACGCCGCTTTCCGCTGCTGCTTCCCTGACGTATGCTTCATATTTGCAGGGATATAACAGGCGGGCAATCTGAAATATCAAAAAAATCAGCACTGCCGCAATCAATAAATTTTTCCAAATATGTTTCAATCAAGCACCTCTTGAAAAACGGATGCCACGGCAGGCTCTAAATTACTGCCGTCTCCGTTGTTATATATTACAAAATCGCATTTTTCGATAAAATAGTCATCATCACGCTGTGCAAAAATGCGTTCTTCTGCTTTTTCACGCGTTAAACCGTCCCGGTTCATAATCCGCAGAATACGGGTCTCGCAATCCGCCAGAACGCAGACGGTTTTTTCGCATTTTTTATAAATTTCGCTTTCAAAGAGCACCGGCGCATCTATCACCACAACCCGGTTCGGGCAGGTATTTATGATGCGGTCCGTCTCCTCTTCAATATATTTATGCGTAATTCGGTTTAAGATATGCCGGGCATTTTCGTCATGGAATACGATGGATGCAACCTTTGCCCGGTTCATGGTTCCGTCGGGATTGATTACTTCACTGCCAAACGCCTCGCGAATTTCGGAAAGCGCCGGTTTGCCCGGTTCTACGACCAGCCTTGCCAGCTTATCGCAATCAATCACGCAGGCGCCCTTTTGCTCCATGATTTTGCCGACGGTGCTTTTTCCTGCACCGCTCTGTCCGGTTAAGCCTAAAATGATTTTATCTGTTTTCACGCTGTATCAGTCCCTTTCAAAGGATTGGGAAAGCCTTGCCGCGGCTAAAAGATGGGCATCCTTCGGGCCCTGCCAGTTTTCCTTGTCAGCACGGTAATCAAACTGCTTGGTAAAGCCGTGAACATCCTCTTTCATGCCGGAAAGTGCTTTCATTTCCAGCTCATAAAGCTCCTTGGCAAACTGCTCTTTTTTGCCGCCCACCTTGTCCATGGAGGAAAGCAGGCCTGCAAAGTGGTGCAGACAAAAGCCTTTGGAGCTTAAAACACGGTTTTTAAAGTCCGGTTCCTTGCTGTATAAATACCAGAAGGTGTGATAAAACTTTTCCGCCGTTGCTTCAATCCGCTCGCACACCAGGCAGCTGCAGGAAAGTTTTTTTGCAGTTTCTGTCAGTTTTTCATACCCACTTCCCTTTTTGCCGAACAGACCGCCTTTTCCCTCTTCCGGGCGAACAGATTCTAACACCTTCAGCACCTCATCGGCACGGGTGTCTAGCACTAACGCGAGAGGAAGTGCTTTTTTCGCTCGCGCCATTTTTTCGATATGGCGGCGGCAGAAGCCTTTTTCGTTAGACAGAATCCGATAGTCCGGCTCCATCATGGCAGGCCCTAAAGCATATTCAATCTGTTCCTTTTCCAGCTTGTCCTCCAAAAAGCAAAAGGCACATTCGCCGTTTTCCTCCAAGGCTTCGGAAAGCGGAATGGTATATATGGTTTCTTTCATGTGAAATCTCCTACATCAGTGAGGTTTGTCCCATGTCCTCGTCCTTAAGGTAAGAGCCGCGGGCAGGGATGTTTTTCGTTCTGTATGCGTCAAAGTCCTTTAAGGTAACCGCATCCAGCGTGCATACCTTTGCAAGCTTATTACCCTTGTTCTGCGTCATAACCTGAACACCCTGGGTGCTTCTTGTGGACTTTTCTGCCACCTTGGAGGTGTCGAAAATCAGCACCTTGTTATTATCGGAAAAGGCAACCAGTTCGCAATCTGCCGCCATAAAGAGGATGGATGCCACCGGCACCTTATCGGAATATGCCGCCATCAGCTTTTTGCGGTTGGTTTTGGTTTCGTAGCTCTTCATGGGAACCTTCGCCATCTTGCCGTTTTCAAAAGCAAACAGCATGTAGCCGGAATAATCCTTTGTTACCGCCATGTAGAGAATTCTCTCGTCCTCTTCCATACCTAAAATGTTGGGCAGGTATTCACCCAGCGCACTTGCCTTGCAATCGGGCAAATCTGCGATTTTCATTTTGTATACATTGGATTTATCACTGAAGAAGAGCGCATCGTCCACATTTTCACATTCGAATTCGCAAACGAATCTGTCGTCCTCCTTCAGCTTATGCGCATTGCTGGCACGAAGGGATACCAAAGATACCTTCTTCACATAGTTCTGCTCGGTCAGATACATGCGGAGGTTGTAGTTCTCCACGATGTTTTCCACCACAACATCTTTGATTTCATCCTCCATGATAATCTGCGTTCTGCGGGGCTTGCCGTGTTTTTTCGCAATCTCCGTCAGCTGCTTGATAATCACTTTTTTCACCGCCAGGTTAGAAGAAAGGGTTTTGCTGATATCTGCAATATCGGCTTTTAAATCCTTGATATCAGCCAGGCGCTTTAAGATGTATTCTTTGTTCAAGTGGCGCAGCTTGATTTCTGCAATGAATTCAGCCTGCAGCATATCGATGCCAAAGCCTTCCATCAGGTTGGGGATAACCATTGCTTCTTCTTCCGTGTTACGGATGATGGCAATGGCTTTATCGATATCCACCAGAATTTTTTCAAGACCTAACAAAAGGTGCAATCTCTGGCTCTTTTTATCTAAATCAAAGGACAGGCTTCTTCTCACGCAGTCCATACGGAATTTGGTCCACTCGGAAAGAATCTCTCGCACACCCATAACCTTGGGCGTTCCATCGACCAGAATATTAAAATTACAGGAGAAGGAATCCTCCAAAGGCGTTTGCTTAAATAGCTTTGCCATCAGCTTTTCAGCATCTGTGCCGCGTTTTAAATCGATGGCAATCTTAAGACCCTTCTTATCCGTTTCATCACGTACATCAGCAATTTCTCTTGCTTTACCGCCCTTTACCAGCTCGATGATTTTATCGATGATGGCTTCAATGGTGGTGGAATAGGGAATTTCCGTGATTTCGATGCAGTTATTCTTCTTGTCGTAGTTATAGGTTGCACGAACGCGGACGCTTCCTCTTCCCGTTTCAAAGATGTTTTTGATGTCATCTTCTTTGTAGACGAGCCGACCGCCCGTTGCAAAGTCAGGAGCGGACATTACCGCCATCAGGTTGGCTTTTTCATTTTTTAAGAATTCGATTTCCGCGTTGCAGACCTCGGCTAAGTTGAAGCTGCAGATGTTAGACGCCATACCAACGGCGATACCCTGGTTGGCGTTGACTAAAATATTGGGAAACGCGGTGGGAAGCAGAACGGGTTCTTTCATCTTGCCGTCGTAGTTATCCACAAAATCCACGTTATCTTTATCGATATCACGGAACAATTCGTCGCACACCTTATCCAGCCGCGCCTCGGTGTAACGGGATGCGGCAAACGCCATATCGCGGGACTGATGCATACCGAAGTTACCCTTGGAGTCCACAAAAGGATGCAGGAGGGCACCGTGGTCACGGGTAAGACGCACCATGGTTTCGTAAATTGCCATATCGCCGTGGGGGTTCAGCTTCATGGTCTGACCCACGATATTGGCAGATTTTGTGCGGTCTCCGCCCAAAAGCCCCATTTTATACATGGTGTATAGCAGTTTTCTGTGAGATGGCTTAAAGCCGTCAATCTCCGGAATGGCACGGGATACGATAACGCTCATGGCGTATGGCATATAGTTGCTCTCTAAAGCATGGGTCACGGTCTGGTCTGTAAAATTATAGTTCATTGTTTTCCTCCGTTTTCAAGTATATCTGATACAACTGCCGAAGCAATATAAAATCCCGCCACGGGGGGAACAAACGGCATACTGCCGGGAGTTTGTTTCTTGGTTTCGCCTGTGGGCAATATTTTCGGTTTTATCGGTTCTTCCTCCGAGTAAACCACTTTAAGGCTTTTTACCCCCCTTGCCTTCAGTTCTCGCCGCATCACACGGCACAAGGGGCAAACCTTGGTTTTATATATGTCCGTGATGGTGAGTTTCTCCGGGTGGAGCTTATTCCCTGTTCCCATACAGCTGATGATGGGAATGTTTTCCCGCTCCGCTCTTAAAATCAGCTCGATTTTGGCGCTCACGGTGTCAATGGCGTCTACGATGTAGTCGTATCCATCCAAAGGAATTTCGTCTGCATTTTCGGGAAGATAGAAGGCTTTGATGCAGGTCACACGGCAGGCAGGGTTTATGGAAAGGATTCTTTGCTTCATCACTTCCGTTTTCGGTTTTCCCACCGCATCATCCGTTGCCAGAAGCTGGCGGTTTAAGTTGGTGATATCCACATCGTCCGAATCCACAATGGTCAGTTTTCCGATGCCGCTTCGGGCCAAGCTTTCCACGCAGGCAGAGCCTACGCCGCCAACGCCGAATACGATGACCGAAGCATTTTTCAGTTTTTCAACGCCCTCGCTTCCGATCAGCATTTCGTTCCTCTGAAACCGTTGCACCACTTCCACCTCCTGCTCAAGCTAACACAATTACCCTATTATGGCATAGTATATCATATATTTTACCACAAAATCCAAAAAAATGGAAGAGGAAAAAGGGATTTTTTCTTCCAATTTGCGGAATTGTTTACAAAATAGAAATGGTTTTATATTATTTTTTATATTTTACTGAAAAAAGAGAGCGGGAGCGTTCTTTCTCTTCCCTCTCTCTTATCTTACCTGACTCTTATCTTACTCTTACCTATACTCTCCTTACCTTACCTGTGTATACAATCTGTATACAGAATGATTTGCATTTTTTTGCACCTCATTTTATGATACAATAAGGGCAAACAAAAAAAGCCGGCAAAAGCCGACTTTTCATATTCCGTTATTTTTCAAAACCGTCTTTTCCGTACCTAATAAAAGAAACGATTACCGAAAGCATGTTGAAGCTTTCGCACAAGATGCCACCTAAACTAAAATTAAAGCAGTTATGAATCAACCAAAGGGGCGAGGAACAATAAAGCTGAATTTTGCGGATAAACGCACCGCTTCCCGTCCACATTGCCGCTGTGCTTGCCACGGATGCCGAAATGGTCAGCATGGTCAGAATCATCTGCTTTGCATCACCCCACACAAAAATCAACGACACCACCATGCAGGCAAAATACATCACAAGATTTACCACCAGCTTCCATTTCACTCTGTCGCTTTTGGAAAAGAGTGCACCTCTTGCAACATTTGCCGCATTACAAAGCGCGCCGCCGATTGCACCAATCATGAAAAAGTTTACGGAAAACAGAAGACCGCTTAATGCCTGCAACAAAAAGAACCGTGTATTCTTCTTGCACTGAAAAGAAAGTATGGCAAGCAGCATGCCGAAAATACCAAAGGTTTGTGCTATGATGTCAACCACTTTTGTACCTCCCATCAATACGCAAGCAGAAAGCTTGCCAGTCTGTCTGCAATCACCTGCTGACCTGCATCATTGGGATGAAGTCCGTCCGGTGCAAAAGCTTCTTTGATGGCAGGGATATCCGGCTGAATTCCGGACATACCATATAAATCCAGAACAGGGATGGAATACTGCTCTGCCGTGTCTTTTATCACTTTTACAAAATCGGCAAGAATATGTCCGTCAAATCTGGGTTCCTTTTCGTTTTCTCTGTGCAGAGGCGTCATAAACACCACGGTTTTGCCCACATAGGTTTCTTTCAAATACCGCATCAGGGTGTGGCAGGCACCGCAGAAGGTGTCCTGGATTCTGTCGCTGTCTGTGCCGAATGGGGCGTCTCCATGACCGTAATCGTTGGTTCCGCCAAAGACCACAACCACATCGGCATCCTTGTCCATTTCCTTTGCACGCATCACAAAGTCTAAATCAAAGCTGGGCGGTTCAGATATGCTTCTCTGCTTGGCAAACCTGGTTCCGCTGACACCGTAACCACGCGCCTCTTTCAGTTGAAACCGCTCCTTCAGCAGATTATAATACACCTTTTCCACACAGCTTGCACCAACACCCTCTGTGATACTGTCTCCTAAAAAATTGATTTTTAAATTGTGTAATTCCATTGTATTTCTCC
>JAFQLU010000102.1 GCA_017396465.1 Clostridia bacterium
GTTTAAGATGGTGTCCATCATACCGGGCATGGAAGCTCTTGCACCGGAACGAACGGATACTAATAAGGGGTTTTCCTTATCACCGAATTTCTTTCCGCAAACTTCTTCCATTTTTACGATGTTTTCCATGATTTCAGCCTGGATCTCATCGTTGATTTTACGGCCGTCATCATAATATTTTGTGCAGGCCTCTGTGGAAACCGTGAAACCCTGGGGAACAGGGAGACCGATTTTTGTCATTTCGGCGAGGTTCGCGCCTTTACCACCGAGAAGTTCTCTCATGGAAGCGTCGCCTTCGCTGAACTGATAAACGTACTTCATCAAAATAACCTCCTATTTTTAGTCGGCTGTTTGCCGATTTTTTAACATATTTTGGTGTGTATCCAACGCACCACTCTCAATTATACCACAAATTTTCAAAAAATCAATGCATTTTTTCGATATTTTACAAAATTATTTCACAAAATTACTGAACTGTTACAGTGATTTTTTTGCTTTTCAGCACATCTCCCTCTTTTACATACAGGAGAATTTCTGTTTTTCCGGCCGTTTTCCCCTGAATTATTCCGTTTTCATACACGGCAATGCCGGGATCTTTGCTGACTGTGTATACCTCAAAATTTCCGGGCGCATAAAGCGCTTCTTTTGCCGTCTGGATAACGGGCGTAAGCGTGAGCGTCTTCCCTGCTTTTACGGTTACCTCCGTGTCGATATCCACTTCCTGCAATCCGTAACGGAAATTATCCCGGTAAGGTTCTCTCGCACCGGAACGGTCGATGATGCCCCGGGCTTCCTCCGGCCACACGGCATCGGGATATACATGCACATTTTTATTCACCACATTCACGGTACCGTTATTCATTTCATTTGCCGTTGTGGTGTAGTTATTGTCAAGGTAGATATCCGTGATACTGCTCATGTGGATAATCAGCCATTGTGCCAGGTATTCGTATTTTTCGTCGCCCTCGTCGTAATTTCTGTGCCACACCGGGGTTTTGCTCATGTCGCACACATTGGATAAAATATCCCAGTTGGTGGAGCCGTTGTCGGGATAGATAGCACCAAAGGCGTTTCCGATATCATAGAGATAATTTTCTTCAAACCGGTTGGGGTGCTCGGGATGTCCGTTGGTTCTTCCCAAAAAATACACGCCGCCGCCATCATACAAATCGGTGTTCAGCACACGGTGGATATAGTTCCCTTTTACGGTATAATCCTCCACGATTGTTTTATCGTAGGTATTCCACCCCCAGCCTAAATGCATGCCGCTATAGGATGTGTCATAGATTTCATTATGAAGCAGCGCACTTCTCACCGGGAAGGAGGTAGACAGCGCGGCGCCGCCTCTGTAGTCCACGGCAATTTTGTGCATATAGTTATCCGTTACCTGAATATCCTCCACGATATAAGCTTCATCCTCGGGCAGATAGGGAGTGGGATTTTCAAAGCTTTCGAACACATCACCTATCACCAGCGCACCGCCGGAAATATCGTAAAACTCGTTGCCCACGATATCAATATCCTTGATACCTCCCACGATTTTCATTCCGGTCATACCGAGGCGTGCAAAGCGGCAGTTCCGAAACGCAATTCCATGGGCATGCTCCACATGGATAGCACCTTTCATAAACCGCTCTTCTCCGCCGAAATGCTTGTTGTTCTGTCCACAGCAAAAGCCGCCCGGCTCGGAGGGTGCATTCCAGGTTGTATTTTCAAACACAATGCCGCGAAACGCCATATTGCGGATGGGGTTGTGAGCGTTCTCCCCCTTTAGGGCAAGCATGGTTTCGCACACAGGAAGGGTAACGCGCACCTTGTCCATCTTTTCGAACACGCGGGGTTTATAGTAAAGATACCCTTCATGGGTATCCAGATACCATTCTCCCTCTTCGTCTAAAAGCTCTAATGCATTTTCGATGAATTCAGGCTTGGACGGATAGCAGTTTCCTTTTAAATTCCACTGATAGTCCCAATCCGTTTCCCGCATAGACACGGTTACGGTACCGTCTCCGTTATCACGCGCCGACTTAACACCGACTACGGAGTGAGTCCACTCTTCGAAAAAGTGAAACTCCAGGTCTTCTATGTGCTTATAGGACAAAAACGATTTGTCCGTTGTGGTAAAGCCTACACCCTCTTCTCCCAGATTCACCGGGTTTTCAATACCACCCTCGCTTCTTGCGCGAACAGCACGGATACCGTCCACAAACATCTGTCGGGTGCGGATTTTGGTTCCCACATAGACACGGTAAATGTTTTTTCCGCTATCCCACAGAGAAAAGCCGTCGATATCCACGCCGCCGCTCAGTCTTGTTTTGCCTTTCTTCTCTGCCACATATGTGACCTTCACGGCATCAGAAGAATCGTTTTCCGTAAAAGTTAATTGACTCATCTGGGGATATTCTCCCTCTTTTAACACAACATAAATATCTTCTGTTGTCTCATCAAGAACAGACCTTACCTTCACTTTGGCACCGCTTAAGGTTTTTAAAGGTGCATCATAGGTTCCTTCTGCAAAATCCCGTCCGTTTTTGATATCTGCATATATAAAAATGCCTTTTTGCGTTTTTTCAATTTCATCTGCCTGCTTCACCGGCTGAAGGGTTTTCCCGTCAAACAGCATTAGTTTAGCACGGGTGGCGCCTGCCGTTTCTATGGAAAACGCAGACTCTGTTCCTGCCAGGTGATTGATCGGCCTTTCTTCCACACGAATCAACGCGCCGTTTTCCCCGTATGCGGCAAAATACGCCGAAAGGGTTTCACCCTCTTTGGTGCTGCGGCAAACCACTTCCGCCGTTAAGCTGTTGCTGTCCGGAGTCCAGATTTCTTCCTGAATATTGGTGATGAGGTTTTCTTCATAAGCAAACTCTGCTTTTTTCCAGGATGAGAAAACCGTTTTTCCCACAATGCCGTTTATATCCTTCGGATTGATTTCCACGCGGCAGGTGCCCGTGAAGTTATCGGGAAGCTCCTTGCGCAAAACCGCTTCCTCTGTATAACCGCTTGCCAGAACTACGTATCCTTCCCCGAAGGATTGAAGCACACGGTAGTACACGCCGGAAACCAGGCCCTGCTTATAAATGGTTGCCGTGATGCTTTCTCCGGTTATGCGGTCCCCTTCGGTAATCACCGTGGAGTCCACCGTGTAGGAGTTTTCCACTTCCACAACAGAAACCTCATCCACCGCAAAGGTTACCTTATCCCGCCCTGTACCTGCACGGAAATACAGCTCTGCTTCACATTGGTCGGTGGTTAAGTTCAGCTCCTTATGCGTCACTTCAAAATACTGCCATTCATCGGTCAGCTTGCCGATTGCTTTTTCAAAGTACATAGGCGTTGCCGTATCCTGTCTGTACGGCACACGGTCTAAAATATATTTGATGTCGAGGCCTACTGCATCCTCAGACACCGCTTTTGCGTACCAGGAGATGCGGTAGGTTCTGCCGAAATCAATGGAAACATTGGTTCTGGATCTGCCCCAGTCTGTCAAAACCTGCATACAAAGCGCATTTTTTGTGCCGTTGGCACCTTCAATCTGCGTTGCGGTGGCACCGCTGGTCTTCCAGCCGGAAAGGTCTTCGTCGCAGGAGCCGTTCGCTACCATGTTGCCCGTCTGCTTTACCTGCCGTTTTTCTGAATAAATCAGGCAGTCGTCCACGGTAAAGCTTCCCTGCGCCGTAACGGTGAGATACGCCGTTTCGGGAGCGGTTTCCGACAAAGTCACCACGCCTGCATACTGCTTCCAGCTTCCTTCTCCGTTTATCATTTCTTCTGCAGAAAGAGGCTCACCGCCTACGGATATAGATACCGGTTCTTTCGCATCCACCCACACCGATACGCGGTATGTCACATTTTGTTCTGCAGGAAAAGGCAGAGAAACCGATGCTTCTCCGCCGTCAGATTCTATATATAGTCCGTTTCCGTACACACCGGAGGAAAGCTCAGCCACGCCGTTTTCTGTCACCGCTTCGCTAAAGCTACCGTTTTCAAAGGTGTATAGCGTGTAGTCCTGTTCCTGCGTGTCAGCATACACCACAGGGAACAGCTGCAGCAGGCAAGCTGCCAGAAGCCACGCCAGGATTTTTTTCATGGTTTTATTCCTCCATTTTACTCTACCGTTACCGTAACGGTTCTCGTCTTAAGGATTTCTCCTTCTTTAACGTAAATAGTGATTTCCGTTGTTCCTGCGCCATGCGCCGTTATCACGCCGTTTTCCACCGTTGCTACTTCGGGATGTTTGCTCACGGTGTAAACCTCGTAGTTCACTTCATCATACAGCTTTTCCTTTCCCGTCAGCACACGCATCTGAAGCGGCACGGATTCGCCCGCGGAAAGAGCAACTGTTTCCTGCACATCCACCTCCTGCAAACCGTGATAGAAATAGTCTGCGTATTGCTCTCTCGGACCCGAGCGTGCAATGATATCTTTCGCCTCCTGCGGCCACACGGCATCAGGATGCACATGAAGATTTTTCAGTTCAACATTGGTAACACCGTTATTGAGCGCCACATCGGTTGTGGTGTAGTTATTGTCCATATAAATGTCCGTGATAGTGCTCATATGAATATGAAGCCAGCGTGCCGGCAAGTCATAGCCTTCATCGCCCTCTTCATAGTTTCTGTGCCATACGGGCGTTTTGGTCAGGTCGCACACATTGGATAAAATATCCCAGTTGGTTGAGCCGTTATCCGGATAAATCATGCCATAGGCATTTCCGGTGTCATACAGATAGTTTTCCTCAAAACGGTTGGGATGCGCTTTGCTTCCGTTGGTTCTGCCTAAAAAATACACACCGCCGCCGTCATAGATATCCGTGTTCATGATTTTGTGGATGTAATTGGCTTTCACGGTGAAATCCTGCGTGACGGAAACACTGTAGGAATTCCAACCCCAGCCTAAATGCATACCGCTGTAGCAGGTATCGTAAATTTCATTGTTAAGGAGCACACTGTTTCTGGGGAAGCCCGTGGAAAGGCAGGCGCCGCCCTTGAAGTCTACTGCAATTTTGTGCATATAGTTATCTGTCACACGGATGTTTTCCACATAATATGCCTCATCCGGCGGATTGTGCGCCGTATTGGCGGTAACATCCCCCACCACTAAAGCGCCTGCGGAAATATCGTAAAACTCGTTGCCGATGATATCGCAGTTCTTAAGACCGCCAATCATTTTAAGTCCCGTCATACCCAGGCGCGCAAACCGGCAGCCGATGAAGCTGACACTGCTTGCATTTTCCACATGGACTGCACCGGCAATAAACTTTTCTTCACCATTGGGATAGTTATTGTTCTGCCCACAACAGAAGCCGCCGGGGTCGGAAGGAACATTCCAAGTTGTGTTTTCAAATACCATTCCGCGGAACTCGATGTTGCGGATGGGAGCAAATGCCGTACTTCCTGCAAGATGAATCATTTTTTCGCAAACAGGCAAGGTGACACGAACGGTTTCCATATTTTCAAACACACGGGGTTTATAGTATAGAAAACCTTCGTGGCTGTCCAGATACCATTCGCCTTCCTCGTCCAGAAGCTCTAATGCGTTTTCGATATATTCCGGAACGGATGGCAGGCAGTTTCCTTTTAAATCCCATTGGTAGTGCCAGTCAGTTTCCCGCATCACGATAGTAACCGTTCCGTCGCCATTATCCTCCACGCCCTGCACGCCCACATAAGAATGGGTCCATTGCTCAAAGAAATCAAACTCTAAATCTTCAATATGCTTGTAGGATAAAAAGGAGGTGTCTGTGGTGGTAAAGCCCACACCGTCACTTCCCAGATTTACCGCATTTTCAAGACCGCCCTTGCTTCTTGCACGGGTGGCGCGGATGCCGTCTACAAACATCTGCCTTGAGCGCGTTCCCGGCTCAACGGGAGCGCGGTATATGTTTAAATCTTTGTCCCAAAGCGTGAAGCCTTCCACGTCCATACCGCCGTTGATAGAGGCTTTTCCCTTATGCTCTGCCACATAGGAAACCTTCACCTTTTCCGAGGAATCGTTTTCGCTGAAGGTAACAACGCTTGCCTGACGATAGTTTCCGTCACGGAACACCACATAGATATCCTCGGTTGCTTCTTTTAAGAGAGTCCTTACGCGCACCTTGGCACCGCTTAAGGTTTTCAGCGGTTTTTCTGCCGTTCCTTCTGCAAAATCTCTCCCCTTTACGCTGTCTACATATAAAAAGGTACCTTTTTCCGTTTTTTCGATTTCGTCGGTCTGCTTCACCGGCTTTAGTGTTTCCGTATCAAACAACAAAAGCTTTGCTCTGCTTGCCCCATCCACATCAGCTGAAAATTCTTTTTTTTCGCCTGCCGTATAGGAAAGTCCGGAGGATGCAATTTCTACCAAAGCTCCTTTTTTATCATACGCCGCAAGATATGCCGTTAAGGCTTTTCCACTTTTTCCGTCGGTGCAGATGGCCTCTGCCGTCAGCGTTTTGGTTTCCGGTGTCCAGATTTCTTCCCGGATATTGGTCAGGAGCCTTTCATTTTGCTCCGGTTCTGTCTTGGTCCAGGTTGTGGAATAGGTCTTTCCCACAATGCCGTTTATATCTTTTGCGTTGATTTCCGCCGTAACGGTTCCGTCAAAGCCGGACGGAAGCGGATACTCCATGCTATTTTCCGTGGTATAGCCACTTTTCACGATTGCAGTTCCCTCGCCGAAGCTTTGCTTTATGCGGTAGTATACACCTTCGGCATTGCCCTGTCTGATGAAAGAAGCTGTTACACCTTCCGAGCCAAATGGATTTCCACTCAACACCACGTTGGAGTTTACCGTATAGGAATCTGCAACCTCTTCAATCACCACTTCGTCAATGGCAAAGGTAACTTTTTCTTTTCCCGTACCTGCGCGGAAATAAAGCTTGCCCGGACATTGGTCTGTGGTCAGGTTCAGTTCTTGATGGTCAAGCTCAAAATACTGCCAGTCCGCCGTTAGTTTTCCGACAACCTTTTCAAAGTATTTCGGCGTTGCCATATCCTGTCTGGTGCCTGCCCGGTCAAAAATATACTTCATATCCAGTCCCACCGCGTCCTCCGACACGGCTTTTGCATACCAGGACACTTTATAGCGTCTGCCGAAATATACCGTTATCGGCGTGTGTGCGCAGGCAAAATCACTATGCACCTGATAGCTGAGCGCGCCTTTTGTTCCATTGGCTCCTTCGATTTGTTCCCAGGTGATGCCTGCCCTTGTCCATCCGGATAAATCGGTATCAAAATTTCCGTTTCCCACAATATTGCCTTCGGTGCGTGCTTCCCGCTTTTCCGAATAAGCCAGACAATCATCGATAACGAAGCTTCCCTTTGCAGAAACGGTCAGGTATGTGTTATCCGGCAGGCTTTCGGGTAATGCTACCGTTCCTTCATAGTGCGTCCAGCCCGGTTCACCCTTCGTTGTGCTTTTCACTGAAAGCGGCACGCCACCTAAGGATACGGATACGGTTTCCTCTGTTTTCACCCATAAGGATGCATGGTAGCGCACGCCCGGTTCCCCATAAAAAGGCAAAGACACCGAAGATACACCTTTTCCCTCCACAATCAAGCCACCGCCATAGGCACCTTGAGAAACAGCACCTGTTGCGTTTTCATATAAAACACCTTCCGGCACGCCGTTCTCAAAGGTATAGAGGCAATAGTCACTGTCGGTAATACTTTGTGCTGATGCCGTAGGGCAAACAGTCATCAGCATCATACATATTATAACATAGGAAATCATTCGTTTCATGCTTTTCCCTCACTATCCTATCTATTCTATTTTATTATCGCACAAAACCGCAGGTTAGTCAATCAGTTTCGTGTCTTTCCGAAATTCATTCTGCAATTTCTTCTCTATATTGTGAAAAATATCCAATTTCTGACATCTTTTTTTATGCAAAGTGTCGATTGCTTAAAATGCGCCACTATGGTATGATATAAATAATATTATGCCTATATAGGCGTAGATAGAGGCGCACCTGCAATCAGTATTCCGAGGGGTTGGGAATTGCCGTCGGAGGAAAGGTGCCGGTGCCGAAGCAAGACCACTGCTGCCCGGGCGGTGTTTTGCTGGGACGGTGCAGAATATGCACCGTACTGTCACTTGATGTGGAGCGCTATCACTTGTATCTGTACGGAAAAGATTGTGATGCCTTCCATCGCAATCTTATTTTTTATTATTTTTAGGAGGGTTACTATGACTCACACAAGAAACATTCGTCTGTTTGCATTCAGTGTGCTCACCCTGCTTCTGGTGTCCCTTATGCCCTTCGGCGTTTTTGCTGAAGAAGCGGTTCCCGAAGAAACAGCGGTAGCTGCAGAAGAAGTAGTTGCAACAGAAGAAGCTGCAGAAGAAGAGGTTGATCCCTTAGTTGCAGCAGAAGAATTCATCGACGGCTATTCCGACAATGTGGAAAACACCGATGAATTCACACAGGAATTAAACGACGCATTAACCGTAAAAAGAACAGCAGTAAAACCTTATGCTACCATCTGGTCTCTGCTGCCTCCTGTTATCGCTATCGTGCTGGCGCTGATTACCAAAGAAGTTTACTCTTCTCTGTTCATCGGTATTGCCGCAGGTGCTGTGATGTATGCAGGCGGAAGCTTCACCGGTACCATTGACCATCTGTTCCAGGACGGCTTCATCGCATCCGTTGCAGACAGCTACAACATCGGTATCCTTATCTTCCTGGTCGTTTTAGGTTCTATCGTATCTTTAATGAACAAATCCGGCGGTTCTGCCGCTTTCGGAAGATGGGCTGCAAAGCACATCAAATCCAGAGTCGGCGCACAGCTGGCAACCATTTGCCTGGGCGTTTTAATTTTCGTGGATGACTACTTTAACTGTTTAACAGTTGGTTCCGTTATGCGTCCCGTTGCAGATAAGTTCAAGGTTTCGCGTGCAAAGCTTTCTTATCTGATTGACGCAACAGCAGCTCCCGTATGTATCATCGCTCCTATCTCCTCCTGGGCTGCAGCCGTTGCAGGCTTCGTTTCCGAGGATCAGATTGGCGGCTTAGAGCTTTTCATCCGCGCAATTCCTTATAACTTCTACGCAATCTTAACCATCCTGATGATGGTTGTGATTGCTGTCTTAAAATTCGACTTTGGCCCCATGAAGAAGCATGAATACAATGCGACCGTAAATGGCGACCTCTTCTCTTCCGACGGCAAAGAAATGCTGGAAAAATTAGAAGAGGAAGATGTGAACAAAAAAGGCAGCGTTTGGGATTTAGTTGCTCCCGTTGTTGTTTTAATCGTTGGATGTCTCTTTGGTCTTATCTACTCCGGCGGTTTCTTCTCCGGCGAAGGCGTTTCTTTTATTGATGCATTCTCCGGTGCAGATGCTTCCGTAGGTTTGGTATACGGTTCCTTTGCAGGCCTGATTTTCTCCGTTATTTACTTCCTGCTCAGAAGAGTATTAAACTTCAAACAGTGCATGGAAGCAATTCCGGAAGGCTTCAAAGCAATGGTTCCTGCTATCTTAATCCTCTGCTGCGCATGGACCTTAAAGACCATGACCGACAGCTTAGGTGCAAAAATCTTTATTGCTGAATTTGTTCGTCTGCAGGCAACGGCTATCCTGCCTCTGCTTCCTGCAATCGTATTCTTAATCGGTGTGGGTCTGTCCTTCGCAACCGGTACATCCTGGGGTACCTTCGGTATCTTAATCCCCATCGTGCTGGCTGTATTTGGCGGTTCTATCAGCAACGAAATCTGCATCATCGCTATTTCTGCTTGTATGGCAGGTGCGGTTTGCGGTGACCATTGCTCCCCCATTTCCGATACAACCATCATGGCTTCTGCCGGCGCACAGTGCAATCACATCAAGCACGTTTCTACACAGCTTCCCTACGCATTAACCGTAGCCGCTGTTTCCTTCGTAGCTTATCTGGTTGCAGGCTTTGTGAAGAACGCTTGGATTTGTCTCCCCATCGCTATCGTGCTGATGCTGGTTACACTCTTTGTTCTCAAAGCTACCGTTGGTAAAAAAGAAGTAAAATAATCGTTTGATTTTTTGGCGGAATCTGCTTTTGCAGATTCCGCCTTTTTTTTGAGACAAACAGTCATATTTTTTATTTCCGCTCATATGATGTACAAACATGAAATCTAAATAATGGAGGAATCATTATGGCGGAATATAATATCTATCGCGACATTGCCGAACGGACCGGCGGTGATGTGTATCTTGGGGTTGTGGGACCTGTCAGAACAGGAAAATCCACATTCATCAAAAAATTTATGGATTTGTTCGTGCTTCCCAACATGGAGGATGCACACGCAAAAGAACGGGCGCAGGATGAACTGCCGCAAAGTGCCGGCGGCAAAACCATCATGACAACCGAGCCCAAATTCATCCCCAACGATGCTGTGGAAATCACGCTGGCTGACCATGCAAAAATGAAAGTCCGGATGATTGACTGCGTGGGCTATATTGTGAAAAACGCACTGGGACATATGGAAGAGGATGCCCCCAGAATGGTATCCACTCCCTGGTCCGACCAGCCCATGCCTTTCGGAGAAGCGGCAGAAATCGGCACAAAAAAAGTTATCTGCGACCACTCCACCATTGGTATTTTAGTGACCACAGACGGTAGTGTGACCGATATCCCCAGAGAAGATTATTTAGAAGCAGAAAGACGTGTTGCGCATGAGCTGAAGGACATGGGAAAACCTTTCGTGATTCTTTTAAACACGAAATACCCCGACAAACCGGAAACAGAAGAGCTTCGTGCATACTTGGAGGAAGAATACGCATCTCCCGTCGTTTCTGTAAACTGTCTGACTTTAACAGAGGCAGAAATCCGGGAAATTATGACCCAGGTGTTGCTTACCTTCCCCGTCCGCGAAATCGGCTTCTGTCTTCCTGATTGGATGGATGCTCTGCCGGATAACCACAGGATTAAAAAAGGCATCTGCGACGCCGTTTCCACCGCAACAGACGGAATTACCGCGCTCAGCGGATTGAAAGCGACAGAGCAGCTTTTAAGCGCCTGTGAATATATCGAAAGTGTACATACCGACCATATTGATTTAGGTTCGGGTGTTGCAACCCTTTCACTCAAACTGCCGAAAGAGCTGTTCTATAACACCGCAAAGGAATTATCCGGCTTTGATATCGGCAGCGAAGGTGCTCTGCTCCACCTGCTTACCGAGCTTTCCCACACCAAAAAAGAATATGAAAAGGTTGCCGTCGCCCTTCGCGAGGTGGAACACAAGGGGTATGGCATCGTGACACCAACCATCGATGAGATGCGTTTGGAAGAGCCGGAAATTGTAAAACAAGGTAACCGCTTCGGCGTAAAGCTGAAAGCCGCCGCTCCGTCTATCCACATGATTAAAGCGGATATCAAAACAGAAGTCTGCCCCATCGTGGGGACGGAAAAGCAATCCGAGGAACTGGTGCACTATCTGTTAAAGGAATTCGAGACCGACCCCAAGGAAATCTGGCAATCCAATATTTTCGGAAAATCCTTGCACGAATTGGTGAATGAAGGCCTCCATAACAAGCTTTCCAGAATGCCGGACGAAGCACAGATCAAGCTTCAGGAAACACTGCAGAAAATCATCAACGAAGGCTCCGGCGGTTTAATCTGCATTATCTTATAATTCTTAAATAACAATTTGCGGTATAGGGAATAGTTTTCATATTCTCTATACCTCTTTTTTTATGATGAAAATGCAATAAAAGTAATGACAGCTTTCATGTGATGTGGTATAATTAAATAAAAAAAAATTGATGAGGGACTCATATGAATTACACACATTTTGTATCAGTTGCAGGACTTGTGACCAATGACAATGACGAGGTATTGCTAATCAAAAGTCCAAGACGAGGTTGGGAATATCCTGGCGGTATGGTTGAACCTGGTGAAACATTCCAAGATGCTTTACTGCGAGAAGTAAAAGAAGAATCGGGCATTGATGTGGAAATTATGGGTTTCATCGGTTTGTGCAAGAATATTGAGAAAGATATTGTGAATATTGATTTTGTGTGTAAGGCTATTGGTGGACAATTGACAACAAGTGACGAAAGCTCGGAGGTTTTGTGGGCAAAAAAAGAGAATGCTCTTGACATGGTTACATTTCCTTTGACGAGAAAACGCTTAGAAAACATGCTTTCGGGGAGTGAGCAAGTTAATTGTTTCTGCTTTAAGAGAGAACCTTTTGAAATCGTTGCCGAAAGCAGTTATAATGTCGGAGTACAATAAATTCCAATTTATCTGCTTCGTTAATCCTGCCGTAAGGCTTGATTATATAAAAATTTTATTTTAAGGAGTATTGCTGTTTGAAGAAAATGAGCATCTTGGATATTGTAGCATAGTCGGGAGGCTGTGTTAACAATATCCGCACAAGCCTCCCTATGTTGAAAGTCTTTAATTTCAGGAGGAGAAAAATAATGAGTAAAAATGACTATTTCATTCGTTTAGAGAGAAAAGAAGACCACCGCGAAGTTGAAAACCTGATTCGTGAATCATTTTGGAATGTTTACAGACCAGGTTGTCTTGAACATTATGTGATTAATCAGCTTAGAAATGATGATGCTTTTGTGCATGAACTTGATTTTGTTATGGAAAAAGACGGTAAAATCATTGGTCAGAATATATTTATGAAAGCAAATATTAAGGCTGATAACGGCAAAGATATTCCTATTTTAACAATGGGACCGATTTGCATAACGCCTGAGCTTAAAAGACAAAGTTATGGCAAAATGCTGCTTGATTATTCCATTGAGAAAGCAACCGAGCTTGGCTTTGGTGCAGTGTGCTTTGAGGGGAATATTAACTTCTATGGAAAGAGTGGATTCACATTTGCAAGTGAGTTTGGCATCCGCTATCACGGACTTCCGGAAGATGCAGATGCTTCATTCTTCCTTTGTAAGGAGCTTATAGCAGGTTTTCTGAATAATATAACAGGAGAATACGCTCCACCACAAGGTTATTTTGTTGATGAAGTAGAAGCAGATAGGTTTGATAAAAACTTTCCATACAAAGAAAAACTAAAACTTCCAGGACAACTTTTCTAAAAACGAATCCGGCAGGGGCTTCAATATGCAGTCCCTGCTATTTCTTTTTTAATGGTACTAATTTTCAAGTATACTTTAAGTAGGTTGAAAACTATCTTTTTTGAATATATAATATTGGCAGGAGGTGCAAAAGATGAATCAATATATTACAGGCACAGTTATAAAAAACTTACGGGAAACATATCATTTGACGCAAGCTGAACTTGCAGAAAAATTAAATGTTTCGGATAAAACAGTTTCAAAATGGGAAACAGGGCGAGGATATCCTGATATTTCACTATTAGAGCCAATCGCAAATGTCTTTGGAATCTCAATCGCAGAGCTTCTTTCGGGAAACGCAATCCACAATGTGAATGTATCAGCGAATATGCTGCGTTCTGTGATTTATGTTTGCCCTGTTTGCGGCAACATCGTTCACTCTATGGGAGAGGCCGTCATTCATTGTCACGGTGTATTGCTCACACCGTGTCAGGCTGAAGAAAGTGATGAATACCACAAAATCTTTATTGAAAAAACAGAAGATGACTATTATGTACGCATAGAGCACGATATGACAAAACAGCATTACATTTCTTTTATTGCAGCACTGTCATCAGATAGAATTCAGACGATCAAGCTCTATCCCGAAGGAAATGCAGAAGCAAGGTTTCCTGTCCGCGGTGTGAAAAGAATTTTGTTTTATTGTAATAAAGATGGACTATTTTTTATAACCCCCATAAAGGGAATCGATGATAAATACAGTTCCTACGATGATACAGAAGAAAGACGAGAACTGGAACAAGCCGCAAAAATGATATTTGGGTAAGCCTCATACAAATTTCTGTGTCAAAATTCTTTTATACGCAAAAAAGACCTTAGCAGGTTGCTAAGGTCTTTTTCATTCTTACTGTTCTTTCGGCGGAACATAGGTGGGAACCACTTCACGGAGTGCGGCTTTTACCGCATCGTTTCCTTTAGGCAATGCTTCCTTTAAGATTGCCAGCTTCCCATTTAATTCTTCTTCCGTCATGTTCATCGGCTTTCCGATAAAGATTTTATTGTGTTTGGTTTCTTTTAAACCTTCTTCATTCATCAAAAGCTCTTCATAAAGCTTTTCACCCGGTCGAAGTCCCGTAAATTCAATTTTGATATCTTTTTCCGGCTCATACCCAGCCAGCAATATCATTTTCTTTGCCAGCTCATAGATTTTCACCGGCTGTCCCATATCCAGCACAAAGATTTCCCCGCCTTCGGCATAAGATGCCGCCTGGAGCACTAAATGAGCCGCTTCGGGGATTGTCATGAAAAAGCGGGTGATTTCCGGATGGGTTACCGTCACCGGTCCGCCGGCTTCAATCTGCTTTTTAAAACGGGGAATCACAGAACCGTTGGAGCCTAAAACATTACCAAAACGCACCGCAACAAAATCAGTTTTACTGTTTCGTGCCATTGTTTGCACAATCATTTCGCAAACTCGTTTTGTTGCCCCCATGACATTTGTGGGGTTTACCGCTTTATCTGTTGATATCATGACAAAGCGTTTCACTCCATATTTGTCTGCACATTTTACAACATTATATGTACCAAATACATTATTCTTTACAGCTTCTGTAGGACTATGTTCCATCAACGGGACATGTTTATGTGCAGCTGCATGGAAAATCAATTCCGGACGAATTTCCTTAAAAATATCATCCAGCCTTTTTTCATCACGGATGGAGGCAATTAAAACTGTTAAATTTAAATTTCTGTACTTGTCGCGAAGCTCATTTTCCAGATCATATGCTGAATTTTCGTATACATCCACAATAACCAGTTGTCCGGGATTATACTGGGCTATCTGTCTGCACAATTCGGAACCAATGGAACCGCCACCGCCTGTAACCAAAACGGTTTTTCCCTTAATTTCTTCTGAAATCGCCTCATTATCAAGATGAATCGGTTCTCTTTCCAACAAGTCTTCTACACCGATATTCCGGACACCATCCACTCCGCCATTTCCGGATAAAACAGCGTCAATTCCCGACATAATTTTAATGGAGCATCCGGTTTCTGTACAGATACTTAGTATCTTTTGCTTTTCTTTTGCATCAATTTCATATATGGAAAAAATAATTTCTTCCACATCTTTTAGCCTGCAAACACGTATAATATCTTCACGCGTTCCCAGCACCATAGCGCCACATACTATTTGATTATGTTTCGTTTTGTCATCATCAATCAATCCAACAACAGAGTATTTCAGCCGTGCATCGTTATGAATATCGTGAAGTAGGTTTGCAGCAAGCTGACCGGCACCGATAATCAAAACTCGTTTTCCATGTTTTGTTTCCGTAAGTTTACGACGCTTGTGCGCAATTTTCACTAAAAATCTGCAAACTGTTGTCATGCCGATGATAGCCACATTGAAAAAAAGATTAAACTTCGGATTCACGCTCACAGTTGTCAACAGCGCATTCAAAGCAAATGCAATAACAGTAGATAACAGCGCCGCAGACAAAAGTCTCGAATACTCTTTTGACGTTGCGTACCCCCAATGAACCCGGTACACGCCAAACGCAAAATATACAATCAGGTATACCAGTTCCGTTGCAAAAAGATTCAGAAGCCAATCAAAAAGATACTTTTGAAACATTGCCGCGGGAAATATCAAAAAAATTGATACCATATACGCCAAAAAAATCAACACAATGTCAAGCGCAAAAATTTGTCGGTTTCTCATTGTACCAAAAACCGCTTTCATGATAATACCACACTTTCTTTTTCCCATAACCCCCAACTAATCCGCTTTCGCAGACAGCCTGAAACCTCTCACCGTTTCAGGATTTCAATGACTTTCTTTACACAGTCACATATGTAGATAACATCTTCATCCCGCATCGTAGAATACAGAGGGAATGTCACTTCATTTTCAAACATTTTTTTCGCATTCGGAAAATCTTTGATATCAAAACCGAGATTCTGATACGCCGTATGCATGGGAAGCGGTTTATAATGCACGTTGCACGCCACGCCCATTTCTGCCATTTTCTGAATAAAAGCATTTCGCTGTTCCATATTTTTCCCATTCAATCGCGTCATAAGCAAATGTCTGCTGGAGGACTGATTTGCATTTTCGTGCCTGATAACTGTTATTTTATCAAGCGGAAGATGCTTCATATATAAATCAACCAACTCTTTCCGCCGTTTTTGCATTTTAGGATACCTTTCTAACTGTCCCAATCCGATTGACGCGGCGATATCTGTCATATTGCACTTGTATGCCAAAGACACAATATCGTATTCCCATGCCCCCGGCATACTTTTTGCATATGCATCCTCAGACTGTCCATGTAGAGACATCCGTTTAAATGTATCGTAAATTTCCTGACTACCAATCCCCGGAAGCGCTCTCCATGTTAAAGCACCGCCTTCCGCTGTCGTAAGATTTTTTACAGCATGAAAAGAGAATGCTGTAAAGTCAGCAACATTTCCACTCGGTATATCTTTATACGATGCACCAAAACTGTGCGCTGCATCTGCCATAACCAGAATCCTGCCCAATGCTTTCTGATACGGCGTTTCAGGCGAAAACAGGTGTTTTTTTCGGTTGATAATATCAAAGATTTTGTCATAATCACACATCACACCTGCTACATCCACAGGAATGATTGCCTTTGTTTTCTCAGTAATTACATTTTCCAGCATATCGTAATCCATCTCATACGAATCCGGCGCTGTATCAACCAAGACTATCTTCGCACCCACATGGTCGATAACACTGGCGCTTGCTGTGTATGTATATGACGAAGTAATAACCTCGTCTCCTGCACCGACACCAAAAACCCGCAGAATCAATTCCAGGCATGCAGTTGCGGAATTTAAGCACACAGCACATTCCGTTCCGCAATACTCTGCTATTTTTGTTTCATACTCTTTCGTTTTCACTCCCGTTGTTATCCATCCGCTTTTCAACACCTCGATAACATTTGATATTTCAATTTCAGAAATATCCGGAGGAGAAAACGGTATTTTAATTTGCGCCAAAAAAATCCCTACCTTTGTTCTTTTTCATAACTCCCCATAATAAATAGATTATAACATATAATCAAAACTTTTTCAATCTTTTTCTTTAAAAATAATTCCTTTTTTCAAACATCTTAAGAAGCATACAGAATTTTCGCCACAGGAATATAAAAAAGGAACCGGACGCAGAAGTTCTCCTCTTTGTCCGGTTTTATTTACATATGCAGTTCTTTCTGTTCTCCTTCTGCAATACCATCCTGCTTTAGAACACTCGTAATTGTTCCAAAAAACAGTTTTACGTCAAGCCAGAAGCTTATTTTGGAAACATATTCTCCATCGAATGCTGCCTTGACATCAATCGGCAATTCATCTCTGCCACGAATCTGGGCAAGACCTGTCAGACCGGGTTTTACATTGTTCGCACCATATTTATCTCGCTCTGCAAGTAAGTCCTCCTGATTGAATAAAGCAGGTCTCGGTCCAATAATTGTCATACTTCCAATAAAAATACAGAACAACTGCGGAAGCTCGTCCAACGATGTTTTTCTTAAAAATGCTCCTACCTTTGTGATATAGCTTTTGGCATCTGAAAGCTGATGCGTCGGCACATTTTTAGGCGTATCACTATACATAGAACGAAACTTTAAAATAATGAAAGGTTTTTTATTTTTCCCTACCCTTTCTTGACGGAACAACACAGGACCGGGGCTGTCCAACTTGATAACGATTGCTATCAGCATCATCGGAATACACAAGACAACAATACCGATTCCTGACAATACTATATCAATCGCTCTTTTCCAGAATTTTTGATACATACATACACCACACAAACATAGAAAACTTTTTTCACTATTTTCTTAATTATACTCAAAAAAACACGAAATGTCAACGGATTCCGCTTTTTTTAACGAAATCCCTTATTTTATGTAAAATAAAAAAACACAATTGCAATTTTTAAAAAAAGAGACACCTCTGGTATGAGGTGTCTCGGGACTTTAGTCACAGTCGCAATCGCAGTCGCGATGACGCTCGCAGCCGCAATCACAATCATATTCTCTTGTGTAGCCGCATCCGCAGGGTGTTTCACTTGCTGTGCCGATACCGCTCGCACAGTATCTGTTTGTTCTCGGCTCTTCTCTTCTGCAGCTATACTCTGCTTCCCGGCAACCGCAGTTATTTCTTCTGCCGCAGCTGAACAATCTGCATAATCCACACATGTTTGTCACCTCCTTTTATGCTGTAATACATATTATGTCAGTTTTGGTCGGAGGGTGCTAAAAAGGATTGACTTTTTAAACATTCGGTTGTATAATATAAATGACTATAATGAATTCGAGGTGTTTTGTTTATGAAACTCAGTATGTGGACTGCATATTTTGTAGAAATGTCTCCCGAAGACGCGGTAAAGGAACTCAAAAACAACGGATACGATTACTGCGAGCTTTCCGATGAGCACGGCGCAATGCTTTTGGAGCGTGGTGATGCCAAAACCGTAGGCGCAGAGTTTAAAAAGTATTGTGACGAAATCGGCATGACCGTTTTGCAGGGACATCTGTTTTTAAAAGTTCGCCTATGCGACGAATCCGCTCCCGTTGTGGATATCATGAAAAACTGGCTGGATTTATTTCTTGCCATCGGCATCAAGAGTGCGGTGCTCCACTGTGACCACATGATGGAAACTTCTTTTACGCACGAAGAAAAGCTGCATAAAAATCTGGCTGTTATAAAACAGTTAACCGATTACTTGAAGGGTACCGATATGGTTATCTGTCTGGAAAACCTGACAAGAATCTGTTTAAATGTAGATGATCTGATGTGGTTCATGGAGCAAATAAACAGTGAGAATTTAGGCATTTGTTTAGACACCGGTCACTTAAATTTTTCCGGCACTCCCGACCAGGTGGCATTTATCCGCCGCGCAGGAAAGCATTTAAAGGCTCTTCACATCGCCGACAACGAAGGAAAAACCGATCAGCATATGCTTCCCTTCGGCAAAGGAAATGTGGATTTTGTAGCCGTTGCAGATGCGCTGAAGGAAATCGGCTATGACCGTCTGTTTAACTATGAAGTGCCCGGCGAAAGATTGTGTCCTTTAGAGATTGCCCGCGCAAAGCTCCGCTATGCAAAGGAAATTTTCGAGTATTTAACAAAATAATATAGAAAAAGAACCCTGCTTTTGCAGGGTTCTTCTTTTTGTGTTATTAACCAACTGTGATGGTTTTAATCACGATGTCAGAAGTGGGACGGTCGGTATAATCTGTTTCGGTGGTTGCGATTTTGTCCACGATGTCCTGACCTTTTACCACTTTACCGAATGCGGCATACTGTCCGTCTAAATGCGGCGCATCTTCATGCATGATGAAAAACTGAGAGCCGGCGGAGTTGGGCATGGAAGAGCGAGCCATGGAAAGCACGCCTTTTGTATGTTTTAATTCATTTACAACGCCGTTTGCCAAAAATTCGCCTTTAATCTGATGACCGGGACCACCCATACCGGTACCTTCGGGGCAACCGCCCTGAATCATAAAGCCTTCGATGACTCTGTGGAAAATCAAGCCGTCATAAAAACCTTTGTCAGCCAGGTACTTGAAGTTGGACACGGAGATGGGAGCGATATCGGGATACAGCTCCAGCTCAATGGTGCCGTAGTTCTCTACTTCGATTTTTGCGGGAATTGCTTCTTTTGTTTCAATAATTTCAAAGGGATAGTTCATGTTGTCCTCCTGTGCAGATCCGGTGCCTTTATCCGCCGCCCCTGCTTTTTCAATCTGTTCTGTGTCTGTTTTTTCCATTCGTTCTGGTTCCGATGTGGTTACTGCGTCATTTTTGCCGCAGCTGCTTACCGCAAATACCATCGAAACCGCCAGAAGAATTGTAAGTAATCGTTTCATATGATGCTCCTCTTGCGCGTACACTCTTTTTGCTAAAACGTCTTTTTCGTATGCGCGAACGTCGCTAAGCCAAGCTTCTTTCACGGGAACGCCCATCATCTGGCAGTAGTAATCCCAAACAGCATTGTAAGGATAGGACTTCAGCTCTTCACCCATAGCAAGACGGGTTGTGAGGTCGCCTTCTGCCTCTGCTTTTTTCAGCATGTCTACAGGCTCCAGCATTGCAAAAATGATTGCCTTGATAGCATTTCTCATACCGATTACCCAAGCGGCAACACGGTTGATGCTTGCATCAAAGTAGTCAAGAGCAATGTATGTCTTATCAAAGAAATTACCACGGTTGATTTCCTGCATAATTGCCTGCAGTTCATCGTCGAAGATAACAACATGGTCAGAGTCCCAACGTACCGGACGGGAAACGTGCAGAAGCAGTTCATCCATAAATGTGAATACGGAGGAAATCTTACCGGAAATCATTTCTGTGGGGTGATAGTGACCCACGTCCATGGTCAGCATCACGTCGTCACGGCTCATAGCATAGCCCATATAGAACTCGTGGCTACCAACAACATAGCTTTCGGAGCCGATACCGAACACTTTACTTTCTACTGCATCCTTAATATATTTGGGGTCGTGCTTTACGGCAAATATTTCGTCCAGAGACTTTTTGAGGCGCTGTCTGGGAGCTAACTTATCCACGGTGATATCCTTGTAGCCATCGGGAATCCACAGGTTTGTTACGCAGGTTTTGCCTGTTTCTTTCCCAAAGTATTCAGCGATTTCTCTCACGCGCTTACTGTGCTCTACCCAGAAAGTACGGATTTCTTCGTCGCCGCTGGAAAGTGTAAAGCCGGTTTCGCTCTTGGGATGAGAGAAATAGGTTTCGTTAAAGTCTAAGCCAATGCCCTTTTTCTTTGCCCATTCTACCCATTTTGCAAAATGCTTAGGTTCTAATTTATCACGGTCTACTGCTTCGCCGTCTTCAAACTCTGCATAGTTTGCGTGCAGGTTTACTTTATGGCTGCCGGGAATTAAGGACAGTGCTTTATCTAAATCTGCTCGCAGTTCATCGCCGGTTCTTGCTCTACCGGGGTAGTTACCGGTTGTCTGAATACCGCCGGTGAGCTCGTCGCTTCCTTCAAAGCCGCGCACATCGTCGCCCTGCCAGCAATGCATGGAGATAGAGATGTTTTTCACGCGCTCTAAAACCGCGTCTGTATCGATACCCAGCTTTGCGTACATTTCTTTTGCAATTTCATAA
>JAFQLU010000103.1 GCA_017396465.1 Clostridia bacterium
AATCGTCGAAGGAGAAGTTCTTGCCTTCTCTTGCCCACTGACGTTTGCTTTCCTGGATAATCCACAGACCCATGATGTTTTTCAGGAAACGGATTTTGTTGCACACGCCGCCTTCGTTGGTGAAGTTATATTTGTAGGTAATATCGGAAACTCTGGGCTCATCGATTTCAGAACCCATCAGCGCCCATGTACCCGTGCTGATATATGCATACTTATAATCCTCTGTTACGGGAACGCTGGCAACGGCAGAAGCAGTATCGTGAGAGCCAACTGCGATAACGGGGATTTTGGGGCAGCCCAGCTCTTCGCATAAATCGTCTGTCAGTTCACCGATAACGGTACCGGGCATAACGATATCGCCGAAGATGCCTGTGGGGATGCCTGCTTTTTCCATCAGCTCTTTATCCCATTCCTTGGTGTGCACATCTAAAAGCTGGGAGGTGGAAGCGATGGAATATTCGTTTTTCATTTCGCCGGTTAATAAATAGTTGAAGATATCGGGAACGAACAGCATTTTATCTGCAATGTCTAAAATGGGGTCGTTTTCCTGCTTCATTGCCATGAACTGGAACAGTGTATTAAAGAAGTTAAACTGAATACCGGTTTTTTGGAAGATATATTCCTTACCGATGGTTTTGTCTGCCAGCTCTTCCATACCGTTTGTTCTGGTGTCACGGTAATGATAGGGGTTTCCTAAAAGCTTTCCGTTTTTGTCAAACAGACCAAAGTCTACGCCCCAGGTGTCGATACCGATTGCTTTGATATCGTTGTGACCTGCCAGCACGGTTTTGTTGATACCCTGCTTGATTTCAAAGAACAGTCTTAAAATATCCCAATGAAAGTGGCCGCCGATCATAACGGGGTCATTGGAAAAACGGTGCATTTCTTCAATATCCAGCTTTTCACCGTCGAAGGTAAAGAGCATTGCTCTGCCGCTGGAAGCACCAAAGTCAAACGCCAAAACTTTTGTAATTTCTGCCATGTTGCTTTTCTCTCCTTTATATATACATTCAAAATTTTACTTTTAAAATCCCATACATGGCAATTATAACATACTTTGGCCCGTCTTTCAAGGCTTTTCCCCCTCTTTTTCGGGAAAATTATTTCAAATTGCTACAAAATTGTTAAAAAAGTTTTAAAAAGGGTTGACAAAACTGTTTGTATCGTGTATAATGCATAATGTAACAATTGCGTAACAACTTTTGTTTTCTGTTGTTTTTCCAAAAAACGCAAACAGAAACAAAAGAAATTAACGGAGGCTATTTTATGAATTGTTTCAAAAAAGTTGCCCGGATAACTGCAGCAACCCTCGCAATCGTGATTGCAGCTGCAACGACATCCTTTGCAACAACCTATCCCTGTGCGGGATATGTATCCGGAACCGGCGTGAACCTTCGCTCCGGCCCCGACACGACACACGGTGTCTATGAACAGATGACATACGGTACACCCGTAAATATTCTCGCAAAAGAAGGAAACTGGTACAAGGTTTCCACTCCCCTGGCGGCATGCGGTTATGCATACCTGAGCGCTGACTATGTTGGTATCGGTGAAGCGCCGCAGATTACCAAACAAGCCGGCGGCGCAACAGGCAGTGTTTCTGCCGGACAGCGCGTGGTGCAGATTGCAGAACAGTTTTTAGGTCTTCCTTATGTATACGGTGGGTCCACCCCTGCAGGCTTTGACTGCTCCGGTTTCACCTCTTATGTATACAAGCAGATGGGATACACCTTAAACCGTGTTTCCGCTGACCAGATTTACAACGGTATTCCGGTAAGCAAGAGCGAGCTTTTGCCCGGCGATATCATCCTCTTCAAAAAGAAGAACGCAACGAGAATCCACCACGTTGGTATCTACGTTGGAAACGGTATGATGATTCACTCTCCCCAGACAGGAGACGTTATCAAATACGCCAGCATCGTAAACGGTTATTATAACGACTGCTACTATGCGGCAAGAAGAATCATCCAGTAGTTTTGAAAAGATAATTGTTACAAACGAAAAAGCGCATCGGAAAACCGATGCGTTTTTTGTTGTTTTAAAATATTTACAAATTATTGATGATTTTTGGCTTAAGATGTGATATACTATAGCTATCAAGTAAAAAAAGGAAGCAGACATCTATGTTCGGATACATCCGCGTGTTCAAAGACGAGCTGAAAATCAAGGAATATAACGCATTTCGCGCATACTATTGCGGTCTGTGTAAAACGCTGAAAACGGAGTATGGCTTTTTTGCCCGTATGGGCCTGAACTACGATTCCGTTTTTTTAGCACTTCTGCTCTCCTCCGTCACAGGTGAGGAAACAAAGGTTTGCGCCGAGCGATGCATGGCAAACCCGGTAAGCAAGCGCCCCGTGGCGCAGAACAACCAAAGCCTTTCCTACAGCGCAGGCGTGATGATGATTCTCGCCATGCTGAAGCTGAAGGATAACATCCGGGACGATAAAAGCATCAAAGCGATGCTCACCTATGTCCTTTTGTGGCGCGCCCGGAAAAGGCTTATGAAGCGGTACGGTGAGCTTTACCGCGCCTGCGATGCGCACATCCAATCTCTTTCCGGTCTGGAAAAAGCAAAATGCGCCTCGGTGGATGAAGCATCTCACGCCTTTGCAAAGGTAACAGAAACGGTTTTTGTTCCCGATTTTATCGAAGAGGAAGCCCCAAGGCGGATTTTAGCCCACATGGGCTATTTACTCGGCAGGGTGATTTATCTCTTCGACGCATTTGAGGACAAGGAGCAGGATGAAAAAAAAGGGTGCTATAACCCTTATCTTCTGGCAGATACCGTTCCCACCGCCAAGGATTTTGAGCAATCCGTGACCTTCACCTTAAGCTCCATCGCATCCGATTATGAGCTGCTCACCTTAAAACGAAACAAACCGATTTTAGATAATATCATATATTTAGGACTTCCCGACACCTTAAAACGGGTGGCAAACGGCATCCCCGTACGGGAAAAAGGAGAAAAAAAGCATGAAAGATCCTTATGAGGTTCTGGGCGTTCCCAAAACCGCCACGCAAGACGAAATCAAAACGGCATACCGAAAGCTTGCCAAGCAGTATCACCCCGACAGATATGTGGGAAACCCTCTGGCAGATTTGGCTGCCGAAAAGTTCAAGGAAATCAACGAAGCCTATGATGCACTTTCCGGCGGCGCAGGCTCTGCAGGCAACGCCGGTTATTCCGGTGCGACCGGTGCGTCCGGTGCGTCCGGTGCGTCCGGTGCGACCGGTGCGGGCACCTTTGCGCAGGTACGGAATCTGATAAACTTTAATCAGCTGGCGGAAGCAGAACAGATTTTAGACAATTCCTCCGACCGCGGCGCCGAATGGTTTTATTTAAAAGGCATGATTTTTATCCGTCGCGGCTGGCATGAGCAGGGCTTAAACTTCATCCGCCAGGCGGTGAACATGGAGCCTTCTAACAGCGAATACCGCCACACCTTAAGCATGTTAGACCGGCAAACCCAGCAATACCGCACCACCGGAGCCGGTATGGCGGGAAACACCGATACCATGTGTAACTGCTGCAGTAACCTGATTTGTTTAGACTGCTGCTGTGAATGCATGGGTGGAGACCTGATATCCTGTTGCTAAGGAGTGATGGATTTGACAAAAAAGTTAGCATTTGCTTCTGTTTTAACCGCGCTCACTGCCATTTTTCTTTGTGCGTCAGTATATTTGCCTACGGGTAGAATCGCATTTTTAATGCTGTCCACCTTCTGCATTTTAGTCACACAGGCAGAATGCGGCACGCGATACAGTCTTTTGGCATATGTTGCCTCTTCGGCAATCGGGCTTCTGTTTTTGCCCATAAAGCTTCAACTTCTGCTTTTCGTAGCATTTTTGGGATACTACCCTATCGTGAAGCGGTATATAGAGCAGATTCAAAACCTGTGGCTGGAATGGCCTGTGAAAATTTTGTTTTTCAGCGCCGTTTTAGTGGTGGCATATTTTGCCGCACAGTATATTCTGATCCCGCGCATTGAGCTGGGCATTGTGGCAGATTATGTATTTTCCCATCTTCCGGCAATCGTGCTTGCCGCAGAAGTGATTTTTGTGATTTACGATATTCTGCTCACCATGCTGGCATCTTATTATATGAACGTCATTCAGCCAAAGCTCCGCCTTTGGTAACATAAGCTTTGACAAAAGAAAGGATACGATAGTTATGAAACGGAAAATCATTGCACTTTGTATGTGCCTGTTATTATCCTGCAGCTTATTTTGCGGCTGCACAAAGGATGGCGAAGCAAAGGTAACGCCTCTGCCCGTTGCAACGCCCAACCCCGACATCACCCACCCCGAGGGACGGTATTACGAAGCCGAGGGCGAAAAGAAAGCCGAAGGCGGTTTAAGCGTGTTAGGCGACGATTTCATGAAGGTGATGATTGAAGGCGATGAAATTGAGTTTGCCTTAACGGAAAACGCGCAATGGGAAATTTCTATCTATAACAAGGATAAAAACAATCCCCGCTTGATGCAGGGCACCATGCTTCTGATTACCTACACGGAGCGCGACCTGGTAAAATACGCAGAAACCATGGATATTATCAACGCAAACTGACGACAACACGCACAGCGCAGCATAACAAACCACCCGCCTGTGATATAATCCCCTTAGAGTAGACACTTGAAATAACAAAAAGTATTTCAAGACTATTTAAAGGGGATTTTTCTATGGGTAAAAAGAAACGATTTAATTATGAAGAAAAATTGAATGCAGTTTTATGTTATGAACAAGGTA
>JAFQLU010000104.1 GCA_017396465.1 Clostridia bacterium
ATCGAACCACCGACACGGGGATTTTCAGTCCCCTGCTCTACCGACTGAGCTACAGAGGCAAATTTGGCGACTCGGATGGGGCTCGAACCCACGACCTCCAGCGTGACAGGCTGGCATTCTAACCAACTGAACTACCGAGCCACAAGCCGTCTGACCACTTAAGCTGTAAAGCACGACTTCCTTGCGACTTTTAGAATTATAACACAATTTCCATCCCGTGTCAAGACTTTTTTTTATTTTTTTATTTTTCCATATACAGCATATGCAAAACGCGCCAAAATGATGCAAAAACCTTGCATATGCACGGACATTTTCTGCTCTGATATGACAAGGAGTCCGCGGCTTGCAGACTCCTTTTTTATTCGCGCTACTGCTCCACCTGAACCGAATATTCCTTTTTATAGCCGTGGGAACCGAAAATCTGCCAGTTGCCTGCACCGAGCCGTTGCAGGATTGCCGTTCGCTCCATAGCACTTTCCTTGGGGTCGGTATCCACCGAGTTCATCAGGATGGGGGCATACTGGTTATACTCCTTCTGCTCCGCCGTGAGGCCTTTTAAGTTAATATAGATATCACCCGTGAAGGCAACGTGGTGACCGTAATCAATCAGCACCGTTTCACCGGGCAGATGGGCACCTTTTCCTTCATACACTTCAAAATGCAGTTCCCCAAAATCGAAAAAGCCGATTTGGGTGAGCAAATCCTCCGGCGTGTCCATGGTGCCCCACATGGATTTCACCTTTTCGGGCTCCGGTGGTTTTTGCGATGTGAGCACGCGGCACATCCGTACATAGGGCTTGTGCAGCGGGCTTTCTTCTCTGAATCCTGCTTTTCCCTCATACTCTAATTTCAGACATTCTGCCGTTTTACGGCTCACTAAAATTTCGTCAAACATAGGAAGCAGACCGCAATGGTCCACATCGGCATGGGTTAAGAAAATCTTTTGGTATAAGTTTTCTTCCTCAGGGAACAGGTTATGAAGAATCCCCTGCATTTCCTCCCGATACAGCGCGTATCCGCTATCCACGAACAGAATTTCGTTGCCGCTTTTGATCACCATGGTGTTACTGCCGCAGGGCGGCTCAATTAAGGTAATCTCCGTGTTATCCGTGATGGCGTGTCTTGTGATTCTGGGCGAAAATGCACCGCCGCGGCAAACAGCTAAAAGCTCTGCAAATTTTCCGATACTGTCGAAGGTTTTATAGGGAGACAGCCCTTGCTCATCTAAAAGCTGCATGGCAAGATTGGCGTTGACCAAAAGCTCATTTTTATTTTCTTCGGAAAGCCCGATGGTGCGGGCAATGCCCGACACAAAGGAGTTATAGAAAATACTGTTGTCATATACCTTTTCTGCGTGGTTATAGTCCATAACACGCACCTGACACAAGCTTTCCGCCCGTGTTAAAAATGCAGAGATTTTTTCTGCATCATCCACATAAAGTCCCATCTTAAACAGCTGATATTCCGTACCGTTTTCCTGGGAACTGATATACGATATATTAAAATGAAATTCATCAATGAGCGCTAAAACGTCCGTTACGCTGCCTGGCTCATCCTTTAAGCAAAACTCTAAAAGCACCACGCTGCTGTCTGCCTTATCGTTCTGCAGATACCCGATTTCATGAAGCTTTTCTTCCGCCTGCTCCAGCTGCTCTTTTGAGCCTTCCGCATCTAAAAACAGGGTATGAGAATCCACCGCCTTATTGTAGCTGACGCGAGTAATGTTAATTCCCAACTCCGAAAACAGACGGCTCGCCTTTAAAAATGCACCGATATGGTTGGGCATGGTGGTTATATATGTTTTTTTCACAAAATTCACCTCTTAGGAAATTACATCAAATAGCTTTTCCAAGCTTGCGCATTTGCATACAAG
Organism: Clostridia bacterium; assembly: GCA_017396465.1. Lineage (GTDB taxonomy): Bacteria > Bacillota > Clostridia > UBA1381 > UBA9506 > Congzhengia. The sequence continues at coordinate 1,874 of JAFQLU010000104.1, forward strand.
AATGGCGCTAAATTGATACAATACATATTATTTTTCGCGAAATACGCCGAAGGTTTTCAGCGTTGTTTCGTATGCGTCCTTCGGTCGCATTTCCAAAACGATGGGCGCTTTGTTGATTTTCCCATTCTCCCAACAATGGAAGAAGGAAGCATAGCTGATGAGTCTGCCATAAGGCTCCGTTATCGCCATATGATTTTCATATGTTCCGTTTTCTTCCAGGACCTGATGCATATGGTAGCTCACGATGTGTTTTCCTACCTGCGCATACCAGGTACCCACCTGATATGTTTGGCTGAAAGGTATATTATTTCGCGCATGGCCGATATCTAAATTGATACCCACGCAGTGTTTGCAGTTTTTGTCCAGAAGATGCATAAACTGAAGACATTCCTCCGGCAAAAATCCGAAATAACGGGTATCATCCGCCGGAGCACCCGGATTCATATGCATATTTTCCACACCTATCACAATCGTGCGGCTCAGCTTATCCAGCTTTTTCCCAAGATATGCCGAAATTTCCGCTATCGCTTCTGGGTGCGCTTTGACTACCCCCATCGGCACACTTGGAGCATGCTGATTGAGCCTGTCTGCACCGATGCGTTCTGCTACTTCTAAAGCACCGTCCAAATCCGGGCTTTCCACCACGTTTCCATCCTCATATCCGATGAAATTGGGAAGATGTATAGAAAGCGATTTTCCGCCGTTTTTCCGCCATGCATCTACCAATTCGGAAAGTCTTTCGGCATCAAAATTCACACAGTTTGAGCGAAGCTCCACACACCTTACCCCCTGCTCAATGGCAAAGGAAAACTGCTCTTCAATTCCATAGCAGGAAATGCCTAAATATTCCCCGAAATCTTCCGGCATGGGACATGCAAAATAAGCTTTTTCAAGGCGTTTCGTTTCCGTATTATAAAATGTGATGCAGGGGCACTCTCCAATGGCTTTATCCGGATCCATTGCCTGCAGGGAAACCTCATTCCCCGTCTGACCGGAAAGGTGCAGATGCCCATAAAAAAGCATCGGTTCGGGATGCGCGCATCTCCATGATTTTTTCTTATCCAGTTCTTCGGGCGCAAGCCATTTTATTGGATGGTGCATGAAAACAATGCTGTTTTCATCCGCCTGTTCTAAAAGCGCATAGGTTTCATCCGAAATTGTGCCGTCACTGTCATTTACGGCATATATCATCATGTCACCAAACACATTTCTCACAGATGACGCCATACTTTTGATTTCTCCCCGTGTTTCGGGATTTCGAAGATCGGAGTTGCCCGGTATGTATAAAAACGGGATGCCGATACCCTTCATCTTCTCGATAAAAGCGCGGTACACACCTATATTTCCGTCACAGGTAACGTCACCGGCAAAGACAACGCAGTCCGGCTTCTGCTTCTTGATTTCTGTAATTGCCCAATCCAACACATCATAATATATGGCATTTTCATCAAAAGGCAAATGCAAATCGCACATAAAACAAATGTTCACGGTTTTCCTTCTTTCTCTACATAGTTACTGTCACACACTTTTTCCTGCAATATATCCGGTTGTGAACGCAAAGGCAAGATTAAAGCCTCCGCATCTGCCGTCGGCATCCAGCACCTCGCCTGCAAAATACACGCCGGGAACAACAGCCGATTCCATGGTATCGGGGCTGATTTCCTTTAAAGGCACGCCGCCGGTGCAGACCTGCGCTTTATCGTAGGATTCTGTGCCGAGAACGGGAATGGTAAACTGCTCGATGGCTTCGCAAAGGGCTTTTCTTTGTGCTTCTTTCAAATCGCTCCACCGCGCATTCCGTTCCGTTTTTGCCCGTTTCAGCAAAACAAACAGAAGCTTATAGCTGAAAATGCTCTCCAAAGCCTCCTCCAATGTCATATCGGGAAGCGCCTTTGAGCGCGCGTCAAACCACCCATAGAACCCTTCTTCCAGATGGGGCATAAAGTTAATAGAAAGCTCCACCTTTTCGCCTTTTTCCAAAAGCCTCGACGCCGGACCGCTGACATTAAACACGCAGATACCGCTGACGCCTTTTGCCGTGAGCTGAATTTCGCCCGTGTCGGAGGATATCTCTTTTCCGTTTCCATACAAGGTGACATGAGCGTCACAGCGGATTTTTTCCCAATCTTTCAAAAACTTTCCCTCGGAAATCAAACCTGTAAGTGCAGGCAGAGGGCGGTTGATATGATGCCCCAATGCTTTTGCCAAGGCATACCCCGAGCCGTCACTCCCTGTTTTTTCGTAGGCTTTAGAGCCGCAAGCTATGATTACCTTATCGCAGCGAACCGTTTTTCCGTCGGCAGAAACAATGCTGAATCCGTCCCTATCTTTCGCAATGCTTTGCACTTTCCATCCGGTGCGGAAACCAATTCTGCATGCAGATATTTTACGGTCAAACAACTCGCGCACGCTGGTTGCCTGATTGGAATAAGGATAAAAATATCCGTTTTTGATTTTCGGGTATAACCCGATTTTTTCCAGCCGGTTTAAGGTTTCGGAAAGATTTTCCTCGCTTATAATGCGCTCTAAAGCTTCCTCACTGTCGGCATTATATTTATCCGGTGTGATATCGCTGTTCCAATAATTGCATCTGCCGTTTCCGGTCAGCAAAAGCTTCTTGCCGCATTTATCGTTACCGTCCAGCAAAATCACACGGTGCCTTTTGCTCGCTTCTATCGCCGCCATCATTCCTGCCGCTCCTGCACCGACTACTGCTACTGTGCTCATACGTTTTCTCCTTTTGTTTCCGATAATTCATCTTTCAAGTTTGTGTCAAGTCAGGTGAACCGTGAATAATAAGAACCATCACCCAACACGAAATCACAGATTTCTGTTGGGTACCCGAGAACCTTGTTATGCTAAAGCATAATATGGACCTACTAACTTTTCCTTATTTTTTCAACTGTTTTTCCTTTAGCACTTTTCCTTAGAACCCGCGAGAATACTGGATTTTCTCGCATCCGCTACCAGGAGTAAAAATGCTTGTGAGCCACGGCTTTTTTACGACGACGTCAATATTGCAAAATGTGCGAAGCACATTGGCGACTTTAGTCGCAAAGACTTGCGACGCAAGGCTTGTTGCATATATTATAGTATATGTAAATATCAAAATCGGCAAACTAAAGTTTAAAATTTATA
>JAFQLU010000105.1 GCA_017396465.1 Clostridia bacterium
ACATCGTTGATGCGGACCGTATCACAATATCGGGAAACAAAAATATCCGCGATATGCGCTTCCACTTCCACCGAGCTGTCAATTCCCTTGATGACGCCGTATATCATACGGAGCAATTCTTTCATTTCATTTTTGTTGCCGTAAGACATATCCAACTTGAACTTTTTAAAGCCCATATCAATATACTTTTCAAAGATACTCTTATAATATCCTTCCAGAACGGGATCCGGTTTTAAGAAGGTAAGCTTTCGTGTCTGCTCCAACTCACCGCCGGGAAAATACTCACCCAGAAGTCTGGGATACCGTAATGCTATCGTACTGTTAGGTGTTACGGTGAAGGGACAGAACCATAAACCGGGAATAAAATCTTCCTTCAGCATATCCTTTACCAGTTGCTCCATATGCGGGAATTTATCACGGTCGATATCCCAGTTTCCGTACCGCATATGACCTGCAGAATCATAGCGGATATCCCAACCATCGTCAATGGTCAGCTTTCCGTGAGGCAAGCCCATTTTATCTACGCGGCGCATGTAATTGTATACAAAATCTTCATTCAGGCAGGACTGCATCACTTTAGAGCCTTTTTGTACAGCCTCTTTTTTCTGCTCTACCCATGTGCAGTATTCCAAAGCACCCCAGAAGTCTCCCGCTTTCTGAGACGACGTTCCTTCCAGGACTGTTTTGTTATATTCCATCCACTCTGCGTGCGGATTACAGTTTTCGTTATAGTAAAGCGCCTGTCCGGCAGGGCAGGTAACCGTCAGTGTACCGCAACCGTCGTAAGAAAAGGTGCCGCCGGCATCTTCATTTAAGAACCCGAAAAAGCCGCCGCAAGTCAGCACCACAGGAGAACCCGACGTGCTCATAGCAGGCAGATTAAACGGGTCATAGGAAAAAGCATTGTATGTGGAATAAGCATTTTTGCCCCACTCGTTATAAAAAGGAAGATATAACGGCGGCACAACAGTAAATTTCACTTTTGTTTCAGCTAAAAATCTCTGAATCATGTTTCTTCTCCTCTCTTATTTATGCAAATAATCTCTGCTCTAATTCTGCACACAGATAGTGATAAACCGGCAGGTGATATTCCTGGATTTTATAGGTTTCCGTTTCGGGAACTTTAATCACAACATCACAAAGCTCGTCCATCATGGAAGGCTTTGCACCGGTCAGCCCCAAGGTTTTCAATCCCTTTGCTTTGGCAATTTTCAGCGCATTTACCACGTTTTTGGAGTTTCCGGATGTGGAAATACCAATGACCAAATCCTGCGATTTTCCGAGTCCGTACACCAACTGTGCATACACCATATCCGCCGCAACATCATTGATAAATGCCGATCCTACCGCCGTCAGGCTGGGAAGGGAAACGGCAGGGATGCCATATTGAAGTGTTTCTGAAAAATAGTCTGCATCCTCCGGAAACATTTTTTGGATGCTTTTATAGTCCTCTTCCTTCATCCTCCGCATGGAAAGAAAGCCTTTCATCAGTTCGCCCACAATATGCTCACAATCAGCACAGCTTCCGCCGTTTCCGCACAAAAGCATGGTGCCTCCTTTTTCGTAGGTTTCCTTCATCAGCTTCAAAGCATTCTGTATAGAATCAGCACACACGGAAAGTGCGGGGTATCTTTTTAACAAATCCTGCATATATCTTATCCTCTCATTTTCTAATTTGTCGCATCTACAGCAACAGCAAGTGCCGCATAATCGCCGATTTGCTCCGAAAGCTCTGCCGGAACAATTTCGCACACGGAAGCTGTATGTGGTAAGCATTCTTTTTTTATCACCTGCTCGCAGGCGTCTTTTAAAAGATGCTCGCATCTGGTGTATATACTGCCGATCACAATTCTTTCCGGGTTTAAAATATCAATGATGACCGAAAGCCCCCGTCCGAGGTATGTGCCGCAAAGACGGTAGATTTCCAAAGCCAGCTCGTCACCGGCATTTGCCGCATCGGCAACACCTTTCGCAGTGATACTGTCAAGCACATCCGCATTCTTGCAGAAAGAAACTTGTTTTCCCTGCTGAAATGCTTCCAGTGCCTTTGTTTTCGCCAGCTGAGCAATGCCGCTGCCACTGCAAAAACCTTCAAAGGAGCCTACTTTTCCATAGCCTGAGGGTCCAAATTCTGCCAGGCGGATATGCCCTGCTTCCCCTGCCATATCATTGGTTCCGCTATAGAGCTTTCCGTTTAAAATAAGTCCGGCACCCAAGCCTGTTCCAAAGGTAAAAAACACCATGTTCTCTGTTCCTCTGCCTGCGCCAAACCGCCACTCTGCCAACGCACAGGCATTGGCATCATTCTGCAGTGCACAGTGCACATGAAACCGTTTTTCAAAAAAATCGGTGATTTCCACATGATCCCAACCAATCAGGTTGGGCGGCGACAGAATTACACCACGTTTGCTGTCTAAAGGGCCGCCACAGCTGATACCGATAGCTGCGATTTCTTCCGGGGATACTATTTGGGAAACCATGTCCGCCAACATTTCCAGAACACGCTCCGGCGCCAATCCTTTTGGCGTTTCTGTTTTTTCTTTTTTTGTAATTTTCAAATCTGTACCGTCCATATATCCGAGCGAAACGGCACATTTTGTTCCACCGATATCAACGCCCACAAATTGCTTCATTCCGTCATCCCCTTTCGGATTCCTTCTGTTTATACTTTTATTATACCATGCTACAAAAGGAGTTTCAATAAAAAATTCCAACATTTTTATATGAAAAACCGACAGCGGATAAACCGCTGTCGGTTTTATGTTATCTCTGTAAATTCTTAAAGCTACGAACAGCCATAATCAGAGCCTGCTCTCTGGAGGCGTTTGCATAGTTTTCCGCTTCCTGTCTGGAAGAAATGTTTCTGGGACCGAACAGAGTTTCCGTTAAGCCCTTAATAACCTTATTATCTACCATGAAGTATACGGAAGGCTTCGCATATGCAGAAATGTCTGCATCATCTTCGAAGATTTTTGCAACTTCATAATCCAGCGCATATGCATCGTCCTCGGCAATATTCCATTCCTCCAGATACAACGCTTTATATACTCTGGTGAGCATCGTTGCCAAATCCTGACGGCTGATTTTGCTGTAGGGATCAAACTGTGTATCGGAAATACCTTTTACAATACCGATATTATATGCCTTCATAACCACATCGGAGTTGGTGTCCACAAAGGGCATGGAAAGGTCAGAAGCCGCAAGCTTCGTGCCGCCCATTTCCTCATAGAGTTTCACTGCAACTGCCGCAAATTCTACACGGGTGATGGGCTTTGTCAGGTCTTTGTTCATCAGTTCTGCCGGGTATACTCTGTCATAGATTTCCTGGTCAATCTTCGTGCCACCCACTTCGTCGTCGAACCATTCAGACCAAGCACTTTCTTCGTGGTAATTCATAACAGAAAGCACGGGGTAACCTTTATTCAGGTTATGCTCATCATAGCGATAAGCGTTGGAAAGCTGCCACACAAAATCCTGTGTTTTCATTGTCCAGGTATCAAAACCGTTACTACCGAAGGGGTTCTGTCCATAGGTCGCTGCTTTTTCAAACTGATAACAGCCGGTAACCGCCTTGATGTTGCGGCAAACTTCTTTGTCGTAGTAATTATTGTTAAATCCTTTTACAGATTTTGAAATAGAAGCCACACCGCCAAAATACTTATCTCTGGATGTGGAAGAGTTACTGGAGATGTTCATAGGTGCTGCGCTGTAGCAATTGTAGATACCGCCGCCGTATGTATCGCCGTAGCAATATCCTACCACACCGCCGATATAATGATTCAGGTTGGATTTTGTGCCATTCACTGAGATTGTCATGCTACCGGTATTAAAGCAGTTTATTACCAGATAACGGTTCATGCCGGCAATTCCGCCAATACCGACATATCCACTGCTTTTCAAAGAAAAATCCTTGAAGTCACAGGTGCTGAAACACTCCTCAACATAACCGTCGTTCATACCCACAACAGCACCAATATACATACCTGTTTTATTCGGATACGTTCTGTTAACAGATACCTGACCGGAAATGTTCAGGCATCGTACTCTTCCTCCGGCGCCAATGATACCAAAAAAGCCGGCAAACTGCAAACTGGTGTTTCTGCCCATCAGCTTGTCGTAATATACAACCATATCAGATAAAGTACCTATCCGCAAATTTTTTACAGCCCAGCCGCCGCCGTCAAAAACACCGGTAAAGCCGGTAAGCGTAAGACCGATAGGCGTCCATTCCCGATTGTTCAGGTCAATATCCGTTACCATTTTTGCACAAATCGCCGATTCACCGCTGTTAACTCTGTTTCGGAATAATGCCAGTTCAGCCGCAGAGTAAATCAGATAAGGGTCATCACGCGTTCCGCTTCCCGAACGGAATCCGGATGCAACGCTTCCGTCCCACACTCTGATGTCTGCCGCCTGTACGGGCAGGCACAGTCCTGTAATCAGCATACAAAGCGCTAAAAACAACATTACAATTCTTTTGTTCATATTGGTTCATCCTTTCCGCCTTGAGGCATGTAATATTATATAATCATCTGTGTAAAAATGCAACTGTTTTTTGGGAAAAATTTCATGTTTCATACATATTTACGCAAAAAAAGACGAGTGGACCGTTTCCACCCGTCTTTTTCATTTATTTTTCATCGAAATATGCTAAAACACCATCTGCAATTCCTTGCACCATTAATTCTCTATAAGCCTCGGTTTCCATTTTGGCATCTTCCTCCGGATTGGACATAAAGCCCATCTCTAAAAGCACCACGGGAACCGTGGACCAGTTAAAACCTGTCATATCGTTGCGTACCACAACGCCGTTGTTTTTTGCACCTGTGCTTTTCACATACTCCGCAAGGATACACTCCGCTGCTCTGCGACTTTCCGACAACATCTGCGCATCTTTGATGTAGGTATTTCCGGGAATCAGAATGGATGTCCCGTACACCGAGCTGCTACTGCTCCCATCAGCATGAAGTTTTACGGAAAGGTCAACCCCTAACTGATTTCCAAGCTCTGCTCTGCCGATGTTAGATAGCGTTGTTTCATGTCCTTCACGGGTCATGTGCACTTCCGCGCCCAAAGCCGTCAGTGCATCACGAAGCTTTAAACCGATGGCAAGATTCAGTTCTTCCTCTGACTGATTTTTTCCCGACGCACCGGATACAAAGGCGCGCTTCTTTTCAGATGAGCCGGGAGCAATTGCCTCCGTTGCCGTGCTGGAATTCAAGCCGTGTCCCGGGTCAACCAACAAAATTTTTCCCGACAGAGGAAGCTTCGTTGTCGTTTTCGGCTCCGCTACAGTCTTTTCTGTTTCTTCTGGTGTTTCTGCAACAGGAGTTTCTTCCGGCGTTACAATATCCAGTTGCTCCGCACCGGGTATTTCCTGTGCCAGTTCTTTCATGGTTTCCACCGGCGAAAAACTGCATCCGCTCAAAAGAAGAAAAATGCTCAGGCTGAGAAAAAGAAGGCGTTTCATTTATCTCCACCCCATTCTTACTTCGTAGTCTACAATAAATTCCTTATTCGCCCGTTCAACAGCACTGAAGCTGCTTTCATCAAAATAAACATTGGGATAGTACCAGCTTTTTCTTGCAAAATAGGACTTGTAAGGCTCGGTTTGGAAAATATATCCATGGCGTGCATAGATTTCATTTCGTACGTATGCTACCTCCTCCTTTGATAACCCGTACAAATCACCTTCTGTGATATACACTCGATCACTGGGGAACAGATATCCGTCGCTGTAGCTGAAATTTTCCGGAGGAATCACACGTTCCGGTGCCGGAGGAGGTGTGGGCGCCGCAGTTTGCACAGGCGCTGATGTCACCACCGGATTTTCCGGAACCACAACGATCTGTTCCGGCTTATTGTCTGCCGACAGAACATATATCAGAACACCAATCAAACCGCAAACAACCACCGTTGCCAGAATTGCTACCGCAACAATCAGACCTTTGTTTCCGCCCTGCGAACCTCCGGAATTGTTTTTTCGCCGGGGCTTATATGTCTTAAGCATCGCCAAAGAAGGCGACCTTGTTGTAGTTGCAGGAAAAGGACACGAGGATTATCAGGAAATCCGCGGTGTAAAATATCCAATGGATGACAGAATTATGATTCGGGAGGCTGCAGATGAACTCAATCTCAGTTAAAGAGATATGCCAATACGTAGAGGGCACGCTTTTATATCAGGAGAACTGTTTGAGCTGTAGTGCGGCCGAAAACATTATGATAGACGCTGTCATCATTGATTCCAGACAGGGGAGAGAGGGAACGCTGTTTGTACCGTTTATCGGGGAAAAACATGATGCCCATGATTTTATCCCGGATGTGTATCAGCGCGGTACCCGTGTCTGCTTTACTTCCCGTAAGCAGATGGAACCCGGAACAGATGAGATGGTGTACATTTGTGTGGAAGATACCTTAGCAGCACTGCAAAAACTCGGAAAGGCATTTCGCCAAAAGTATCATGGAAAAGTAATCGGCATTACCGGAAGTGTTGGAAAAACTACGACCAAAGAAATGATTGCATTGGCAATGTCTGCTGGGATACAGGTCCTGAAAACAGAAGGCAACCGGAATGGACA
>JAFQLU010000106.1 GCA_017396465.1 Clostridia bacterium
GCAGAGTATTATCAATTCTATACTTGAGAAGCTGGATACACAGAACTGTGAGGTGAAAAGCATCTCGCTTGTAGCGGATGAAAAGACCCTGTGCGAAAGATTATCAATGGATGTGGAAAGAGGTATCCGTTCTGAAGATATCATTGAGCGAAGCATAGCAAGAATACCGATGTATCAAGCACTCAATACCATTAAAATTGATACCAACGCCAAAACCGTGGCTATAATTGCCAATGAGATAAAGCAGTTGTAATACTGATAAATTCCAATTTATCCACATAACAGCAGGTGAAATCATATGAAAACAGAACAGTATGTGATGGCGTATGGCGTAGAGCAAGACAGAATCCGCGCAATATTGCCGGAAGGATGCACTTCTCTTCGTCCCGTGCTTCGCATCAATGCAGAGGTGCGTGGGGAAACGGAAGGGTATTTAGAGCTGAACACCGCCGTGGAAAAGGACGGCGTTCGTGGCTGGCTGAACATCGGCTTCTTCAGTCCTATGCCATTTAAAAGAATCGGGAAAAGGATTGTGTTTCAGAACGAGTATCTTTCTATCTCCTTTGAAGGCGTTGGGATTTCAGGCGGTTGCCCTGCCGAAAAGGATAACGGCGGTTGCTTTTTTGAAAACACACTCCGAACGCCGGAAGTAATAACCGAACCAAAGGAATTTTGTGACTGCGAATTTTTATGGAAGCTTCCCTCGGGCGCATCGGGAAAAAGCATGGGAAAAACCCTCCCCGCCATTCCCACCGAGATAAAAACGGCCTATCCGAAAGAAGCCTTTACGGTGCAAAACGCCGCAAAAATCCCCTGTCAGGCGGTTTTAGGCGCATATGTTGTGCGGTTTGAGCGGTAGCAGCCGTTACCATATAATTCAGAAACAATCTTGAGGAAACGATACGAAAGGAAGACGACTATGAACCCTATTTATTCTGAATGGAAACGCGTTTTTTCCATGGCAATGTATAAAAACAAGCAGATTTCTATGGGCGAAATGACCTTTACCAAGGATTTCGTTACCGACACAAGAGGGGATTTATATCCCATCATTCAAAAAAGCGAGGACTGCGACGAAGCGGTTATGTTCAATCGCTACACCGTAACCGACGGCTCGGTGAAACGGCTTTTCTGCCGCTTTTTCCCCTATGCAAGCTATGAGGTGACCGCATCGGGAACAGGCAGCTTTGGTTTTACCTTCCACACGCCGGATGCCGATGCTGAAGTTTCGGTTTGCGGCGGTAAGCTTTTCTATGCCTGCAAGGAACACACCGAAGAAAAAGAGCTTCCCCACTATCTGACAAAGGAAATCACGCTGATTGTGACCTGCAGACCGGGGGCTTTTGATATCTATTTCAAGCACAATGAAAAGTCGGAATTTTTCTGCACCGTGGACGAAGAGGCTTTTGCGGATTCCAACTTGGAATCATTGTTTATGAGCAGTCAGGTTCTGCTTTCTGTTTCGGGGAATGTGACGGTTTCCGAGGTTTTATCTTATCTGGACAACCATATTTCCATTGCCGACATTAAGGTTATCAAATATGAAAACGGCGAGGTGATGCAGGAAAACGGCAAGGTGTATCTCACCGCATCCGTCCGCATGCAGGTGAACGGTTTCCAGGGGATTTACAGCTGGGTGCCGGGCACTTCCGAAATTGAGCTTTGTGGCGCAATCTTTTTTGATTGTGGTGACGGAAAGTGGCGAAATTACTTAGCAAGCTCCATTATTTATCACCGTGAAAACAAAGAGTGGATGCTTTGGACCAGTGCCTTTGAGCATGGTCATATTTTGGCATACAGCCATTTTGAGGGAGACCCGAGATTTGGTGTAAACGTGATTGACGTAACCTCTATGCCTGCAGCAAAGGACGGCGACAAGCGCACTGATTTTGTAGGCTTCCGTGGCGACGAGGACCCGGACTTTTTCTACGACAAGGAGCGGGACATCTGGACCCTTGCCATCTGCCGACTCGCAGAGGACAACGGAGGATATCAGTATATGTTCTTTGAATCCAAAGACCCCTTCGTGGGGTATCAATACATCGGTCTTGCAGAGCGCGGCGGTGAAACCGGCGGTTCTTTTGCCCGCGTGGAGGGCGAGCTGTTCTTCACCTGCGGCAACAGCTTTCAGCGCCGTTCAGAATACCGCATTTACGATAAAGACGGCATGAAGCTTGCGCATTTCGATTTCCCCGACGGCGGGTTCCGCGGCTGGGGTACGTTGATTCCCGTGAAAGCCGGCAGCCGCATACGGTATTACTGGCTCACCTTTGACCGCCACAACGGAAGCGACTACAACTGGAGCTACGGAAATCTTTACTGCTTCGAGGCGGAGAAGCTGACGAAAAACTAGCATCAATCATCGTATAGCAAAGAGGGTATTGCTACCGCGCAATACCCTCTTTTTATGAATATATATATCAGCTTACCTGAAATTCCGTTCTTGCAATAATATGGTTCTGGTACCCAATGTCCAGCTCATTGAAATAGCCGCTCCAACCCCAAACGCGAACAATGAGGCCTTTATAGTTTTCCGGATGCTTCTGTGCATCCAGCAGCGTGTCACGGTTGATGGCGTTTAGCTGCAGCTGATGTCCTCCCATATCCATAAAAGCTTTCACTAGCTGTGCCACCTTCATCATACCAAACTCGTTGCGGAAGGTGGTATCGTGGATTTCCATTGTCAAAGGACCGCCATTGATGATTTTCGTCATATCAAATTTGGTGAAGGACTGAATCACCGATAAAGGACCGTTCAGTTTCGATGTGATGGCAGGTGAAAAACTGCATCCGAATGCCTGCTGTGCCAGTCTTCCGTCTGCTGTGGCACCCACTTTTTCTGCTGACCACAAATAAAACATAGCGGAGCCCGTTCCGGGACGGATGCGGTTGCCGCGTTTATCACGACGGCAGGCAAGCGCATTGGAAAAGCATTCCATCAGGAAGCCTCCCAACTCATCCACAAAATCGTCGTTGTTTCCCATCTTTGGGCAATCTATCAGGCTTTGGCGCAGAGAGTCAAAGCCTTCGAAGTTTTTATCAAGTGCTTCCTTCAGCGTTTCGGGCGATATGCTCTTTTCGCAGAACACGGTTTTCTTCACCGCCGCCATAGCATCTGCCGCATTGGCGATTCCCACCCCGTGGAAGCCGATATTATTATATTTGCACACACCACTTGCATAGTCTTTCAAATGCGCGATACAAGGGTCGAAGAACAACGAGTGGAACACAGAAGGCTTATCTTCATACACCACCGATTCTATCAGCGCATCACATTCCTTTTCCAGCTGCATCTTCACGCATTCTGCAAATGCTTCAAAGGATTTTGCCTCTGCCAGATTTTCGTGAACGGCACGGTTTACCACCTTGGGAAAATTCATGACGCTCACATTGGGGATATCGTGAGAAACATCCGGCACGATATATTCCCAGCATGCGGCAACACCATAATTGTGTGCATCCTCCGGTTCGTATCCTAACGCAATCAGTCCGGGGATTACCACATCATCGTTGCAATACTGAGGAAAGCCCATGCCCTGCTTGGTGAGCTCCGTTCCGAAGCGGAACAGCTCGATAGGGGTGTTTTTGCTCACACGCAGATTGATTTTAGGATCGATCAGGTTCAGCTCCAATGATGCCTCCATACAGATGCGTGACAGCTCGTTAAACACAGAGTTTCCGTTTATGTCCGTTCCGCCCAGCACCATCGACTGACCGTTATCTCCCTTTTGAACGCCTGAATAAAGGTCGGTGTCTACATTGAGCGACAGGAAAAATTCCTCGGTGAGTTCTAAAATCGCGTCGTGAGACACGCCGCGCTGAACGTCCATTTTATAAAACGGATACATATATTGGTCAAACCGTCCCAAGGTTACATGAACAGTATAATTCATTCTCTGTAGATGGATACATATACGCAGAAGCACCAAAGCCTCGTGATAGCTTTGCGGTGCGTGATACGGCACCCGCTCCAGAGCCTTTTTCAGTTCCTTCGGCGCCTTTTCCTTAAAACGGTTGCAGTATTCAAAAACGCCCTCTAAAAGATGTATTGCGGTTTCGCCGAACTTTTTTTCTTCGCCCGATGCAGATTTCATTTTTTCTTTGATTTCTTTATATACACCGCCAAATCCCTTGGTAAGATAGGTGCCGTAATTAGGGATAAAATTTCCGGCGCCGCACCCTTTTGGACGTTTCGTGTGATACATATAGAACCCGATGCGATCTCCCTCTAAAAAGTAAGGCTGCTCCTCCTGAAGTACCGCTAAAAACACCTCGTCTGCATTCCTACAGTTTGTTTCTGCATCCTGAAGGATCGGTTTATGACTCCTGTTTTTTTGATATGTTCCGTTTACAATTTGCTCTCTTAAGCGTTTTATTCTTTCTGTCATTCTTTTACCTCCTATAATATACAAAGTTCAATTCCGTTTTCCGAAAATTCCTTTTCGGGAATATACACGTCCTGTGCCGGGTCAAAATCCGGTTGATAGGTTCTGCCCACCATGGTATATTTTGCTCCTGCCATTTTGTTATATGGCATAGCCTCTGCGTAGGTAATACCATATCCTTTCAGGCAGGCGATAATGTCGGCAATGTTTTCTTTTGTATCAGTCACACCGGGAATCAGCGGAATCCGCACCACAAAATCCTTGCCGCTTTTAACCAAAGTGTCAAAATTACGATACACTATATTGGCGTCAGCTCCGGTATAGCGTTTTAATCTTTCTTCCCGAACCAGCTTGATGTCAAAGAGAACATAGTCCATCTCGCTGAGCACTCGGTCAAAGATTTCCGGCTTGCACATTCCCGCCGTCTGCAGTGCCAGATGCACCTTCCCCCGAAGCAGCTTCGCACAGGCTAAAATAAAGTCGCTCTGCATCAGTGGTTCACCACCGGAAAATGTCACTCCGCCACCAGAGGTTTCATAAAACTGCTGATTTTTGAAAAGCCGGTCACACAAGCTTTCCGCCGTATAGTCTTCTCCGGATATACGAATCAGCTTATTGGGGCAGGCGGCAACAGAGGCCTCACACAATTCCTCTTTTCCCGTCAGTAACAAAGCCGCTTTTTTGCAGGCGCCGCAATTTAAACACCCATTGGGACTTTTCACTATCTGGATATCCTTACTCTGTCCTTCCGGGTTATGACACCAGCTGCAATGCAGATTACACCCCTTTAGAAACACGGATGTGCGGATGCCGGGACCGTCAAACACGGAAAATTCTTCTATAGAAAACACTCTTCCCAAAGCGTTCATATCAGTTTCACCTCTTTACATCATCAGTATATCGGAAAAGGGGTTGCAAAAGCAAGAAAGATATTGTATAATTTTAGACAAAAGTTATCTTCTTCGGGAGGAAATGATATGATTTTCTATCAGGAGCACAACTCCAAAGCCAACTATAACTATAATGCTGTGATATACAACAACTGCGAATGGAGACTCCATTTTCACAAAAACCCGGAGCTGGTGTATGTAACAGACGGAGAACTTGAGGTGCAAATTGATTCGGCAACCTACCTCCTCCACGCAAATGAGTTTGCCCTGATTCTGCCCAACCAGATTCACAGCCACCACACACCTTCCTCCTCCCTCTGCTGGATTGGTGTGTTTTCCGAGGACTATGTGACGGAGTTTGCGGAAGCCATCCGTGGAAAGATGCGAAAAAATCCCGTTTTCACTTGTGATGGCGAGGTTTTTTCTTTCCTCTCTTCTTATCTTTTAACCGATAAAATTCCGGATTTTTATTTTTTGAAGGCGGCACTTACCATAGTTTGCGGTACTTATCTGAAGGACACAGAGCTGGTTCCCCGCTCCGATTCCGACAGCGATTTAGCGCATCAGATTATCCGCATTGTGGAGCATGATTTTCAGCAGAATCTTACCTTAAAAGGTATTGCAGAAGCACTGGGGTATGAGTATCATTATCTGTCCCGCGTGTTCAGCCGTCTGTTTCAAACCAATTTTAAGGCATTTTTAAACGAATACCGTTTTGCCCACGCACAACATCTTTTAGTAACTTCGGACAAAAGTTTGACAGAAATTGCCTTTGAGTGCGGTTTCGGCAGTGTACGGAACTTTAACCGCGTGTATCGGGAGTTTTCGGGAAAATCGCCGACGGCGAGGTAGGGATTGTGCTGCAGCACCTTTTTGTGTGCCGCGGTTCCCTTATTTTCTTTTCATCCGAAAACTTCGGATTTTTCTTGGATTTTCCTTGACTTTTTCTGATTTTTGTGATAAAGTTATATGTAATATGTGCAGACGAAGAATGTGTGTCAGTAGTGTTTTGGCAAAGCCGCAAAAGAGAGATGCTGTCATAGGCTGGAAGCAGTATCTGCGGTGCAATGCACGAATTTCAGCACAGGAGTCTTTTGCGAAAGTCTATTTTTATAGATATAAGCAAGGTGTTATGTGTTCACGCCAAAAACGCAGGAAAGTGCAAGGCGGAAAACGTCTTGAAGCTGGGTGGTACCGCGGGTGATACGCTCGTCCCTGTTTTGGGGACGGGCGTTTTTTGTTTCATCCTCTTCCCTCGGAACGCCTTATAAAACGTATATTATATCAGAAAGGATTCGATCATATGAATTTAGCAGAAGTAAAGCAAAGCTTCTATGATGCCCTTGCCGCTGTTTCCACCATGGAACAGTTAGAGCAGGTGCGTGTGGAGTACACCGGTAAAAAAGGTCACGTGACCGAGCTTTTGAAGGACATGAAATCTCTTTCCAACGAAGAGAAGAAAACCTTCGGTCAGGAAGTGAACCTGCTCAAGAACGAAGTAAACGAAAAAATTACTGAAAAAAGAGAGGAGCTGCACCGCTTGGAAATCGAGCTGGAAAACAGCCGTATGCCCGAGTTTGACGTGTCCGTTCCCGCAAACCTTACAAGAGGCTCTTACCACCCCATCACATTGGTTCAGCGCCAGTGCGAGGAAATCTTTAAGTCCATGGGCTTTACCGTGGAGGATTACAGCGAGATTGTTACCGACTACGAATGTTTCGAGTCGTTAAATATTCCCAAGAGCCACCCTGCAAGAGATATGCAGGATACCTATTATTTAGAGAACGGTCAGCTTTTAAAATCCCAGACCTCTGCGGCGCAGAACGCCATTTACAAAAAGTATAAAGATGCTTTGGTAAACGAAGGAAAAGCCATCAAGGCGATTTTCCCCGGCAGATGTTTCAGAAACGAAGCAACCGATGCCTGCCACGAAAACACCTTCTTCCAGATGGAAGGTATTATGGTAGACAAAAACATTTCCATTTCCAACCTGATTTTCTTCATGAAAACCATGCTGTCTGAAGTGTTCCAGAGAGATATCAAGGTGCGCCTGCGCCCCGGCTTCTTCCCCTTTGTGGAGCCCGGCTTTGAGCTGGATATCAGCTGCGCCATCTGCGGCGGTGAGGGTTGTCCCTCCTGTAAGCACAGCGGCTGGCTGGAGCTTTGCCCCTGTGGTATGATTCATCCCGAGGTGTTAAAAGCAGGCGGCATCGACCCCGAGGAATATACCGGCTTTGCCTTCGGTCTCGGTCTCACACGACTGGTTATGATGAAATACGGTATCAAAGACATCCGTGATTTAAACAGCGGAAGCCTTAAGACCTTATCCCAGTTCACCGACGACAAGTAAGAAAAGGAGGAATAGACTATGTTTTTATCCATGAATTGGATTTCGGATTATGTTGACTTATCCGGATTAGATAAACTTCAGCTGATTAACAAATTCTCTCTTTCAACCGCAGAGGTTGAAAATGATATTTTCTTCAAGGGCTCCGATATTTCCGGCATCGTGGTTGCGGAAATCAAGTCCGTGGAAGAGCATCCCGAATCGAAGAAACTGCATCTTTTAAAGGTGGACATCGGCGAAAGCGAATTGGTGGATGTTGTTTGCGGCGCGCCTAACGTGCGTGTTGGTATGAAAACCGCATTTGCAAAGCTTGGCGCGACCATTGGAGATATTACTATCGCCCCCAGAAAGCTGGCAGGATACACCTCCTGCGGTATGTGCTGTTCCGAAAAGGAAATCGGCATCAGCGACTCCAACGATGGCATCATGGAAATCACCGATGATGTTGCACTCGGAACCGATTTAAAAGACATTTACGAAATCGAAGATATTATTTTCGAGGTTGACAATAAGTCTCTTACCAACCGCCCCGACCTTTGGGGACATTACGGTATCGCCCGTGAGTTTGCGGCTTTGGCAGGCAGAGAATTAAAGCCTTTAGACGTTGTGGATTTATCCAAATACGACGGTTTGGAAAAGGTGGATTTAAAAATCGAGGATCCTCTGTGCCAGAGATATTCCTGCTTAAAGTTCGGCAATATCGGCGTGCACACAAGCCCCGTGAACATGAGAATCCGTCTTTACTACTGCGGCATGAGAGCGCTTAATTTCCTTGCCGACCTCACCAACTACCTGATGCTGGAAATGGGTCAGCCCATGCACGCATTCGACTCCAGAAAGGTAGAAAAAATCAGAATCAAGCGGTTCGATAAACCCTTTACATTCAAGACATTAGACGGCGTTGACCGCGAAATTGACGAAAACACCCTGATGATTTGCAACGATAACACACCCGTTGCCATTGCAGGTATCATGGGCGGTTTGGATTCCGAAATCGTGGAAGACACCTCCACTCTCACATTGGAATCTGCAACCTTTGACGCGGCTTCCATCCGTAAGTCCACCGTGCGTTTAGCTCACAGAACCGATGCTTCCATGCGTTACGAAAAGAGCTTAGATCCCGAAATGACCGTTCCGGCGATTGCACGTTTCGTGAAGCTCTTAACCGATATCGACAACGGTGCAACCGTGGTTTCCGCTTTAACAGACGAGTATGCTTTTCGTTATGATGATGTGTCCTTAACCTTCGACAAGGCGTTTGTAGATAAGTACACCGGCATCGAAATTGCCAACGATACCATCGTGAACACCTTAACCTCTTTGGGCTTCGGCGTGACACTTTCAGATGACACCTTCACCGTTTCCGTTCCCAGCTGGAGAGCCACAAAGGACGTTACCATCAAGGCGGACATCATTGAAGAAATCACCCGTATTTACGGCTACGATAACTTTGATATTCACACCACTGCTCTTCCCATCTACCCCGTTCGCGCGGCGCAGGAGCAGACCGACGAAGAGCGCATCAAGGATATGCTGGTGAAGCGTTACTCTCTCCACGAGCTCCATTCCTACGTTTGGACCTACTATGACGAGTGCAAGGCGTTAGGCATTGAGCCGGAAGAAAACATCACTTTGGTGAATGCCGCAAACCCCAACATTCAGACCATCCGTAAATCCGTTGTTCCCACACAGCTTTGTCAGCTGAAGTACAACACTGCATACGCACCCGAGTTTGGTATATTCGAGGTTGGCCGCGTGGTGGAAGGCATGAAGGAAGACGGTTTGTGCGATGAAAGAAAGAAATTAGCTATCACGCTATTCAGCAAAACCTCCGATGTGGAAACACTGTACTTTAAGCTTCGCGACATGTTAGCAGTTCTGGCAGATGAACTGAAGCACGAAGCGCTGACCTTCGAAAAAACGGAAGCAACACATTCCTATCAGCATCCGAAGAACTTAAACGCAATAATCTGCGCTGGCAAGGTGCTGGGCGAAATCGGTATTGTAAACTCCGTGGTATCCAAGAAGATTGATAAAAAAGCGGCTATCGTGTATGCTGAAATTGATGTGGCTGAATTTGCTACCATCAAAAACGCAAGCATTTCTTACCGCGAGCCTTCCAAGTTCCCCGAAATTGAAATTGACCTGTCCTTTGTATCAGACGCATTTGCTCCCATTGCAAAAGCTATCGCTGATACCAAGTGCGAGCTGATTCAAGACGTGAAGGTTACCGATATTTATACCGATGAAACCGGCAAATCCATCACCACAAAAATCACCTTCTCCCACGCAGAGCGCACGCTCACCAAGGAAGAGGTTATGGCTGTGGTAGACAAGATTATCGAAGTTCTTGGCGCGCAGGGCATCAACCTGAAAAACGCTCCGGCGCTGTAAGCTTTTCTGTTCGGATTTTCATCCGGTATACATGGCATTTTTTCTGTCATGCAGGCAGAGTCTTCCAATAAATAACGCAAAAATATATCCGCAGAACTTCTTTGTTCTGCGGATTTTTTTGCACCGTAAGACATGCTTTTTGTTCTATTTTCCGGAAAAGGTACATATAGTGCAATAAAAAACAAGAAAGCAGGTGCATTTATATGGAAATAAAAAAAGAAACACTACATTTGCAGGAGAGCAGCTTCCGCACGGGTTCAAACGTGATGGTGGAGGGGGACATCATTCTCCCGGACATAAAGCCCGACATCCGTGAAATTCTGTTGGTGGACGCAAAGGTGCAAAAGCATGCAGAGGAAATCCGTGGCGGAAAGCTATATGTTACGGGGAATGTGCAGTTTCATATGCTCTACGCACCCGATTCTAACGAGAGTGAGCTGAAATCCTTTGAGGCGGTTCTTCCCTTTTCCGACTCGGTGGACATTCCCGACGAGGATTTATCCTACACAGTACGCGCCGCAACGGAGCACATCGGCTTTTCTCAGGTGAACTCCAGAAAGCTGTCTGCTAAAATCATCGTGTCAATTCAAGTGCGAGGATTAAGTGTTTTAGATATCACACCTATTACATCGGTTGCAGACCATACCATCCAGCGCCGCGCAGAGGAATACCATGTATTTGTTCCGCTCTGTGAGGCAAAAAGCGATATTGTTCTTTCGGATTTATTGACAGTTTCTCCTCACATGCCGGATATAGATGAAATTTTAAAAACAGAAGCAACCGTTTCCGATACGGACTATAAGGTGATGAACGGAAAGGTGCTGATTCGGGGAACGCTTTGCCTTCATACGCTTTACACCGCCGCAAACGAGGCTGCCTCTGCCGAACAGATTACCCATAACATTCCCTTTTCGGAAATGCTGGAGGCAGAGTATGTGGATGAAAACAGCCGTGTTTTTCTGTCTTTCTGTGTAAAAGATTTGACCGCAACGCCCCGCGGCGATATGAACGGCGATACCAAGATTATCAGCCTGGATGCCACCGTTGGCGTGTGCCTGAACGGCTCCACCTCTGCCCACGTGACCCTGATTGATGATTGCTATTCCACCTGCGGCACCCTTTCCTGCGACAAGGAAACGGCGGTGCTTTATGAACCGATGTTATTGGAAAGCAGTTCCTTTACCGAGCAGCAAAAGGCAGCAATTCCTGCCGGTGTCAAGGCAGGCGCCGTGCTTTCTTCTTCTGCAAAACCGGTGCTGAAGGAGTGTTCTTTTTCAGACGGTGCTATGCATATAAAAGGCGCATTGGTGACCTTTCTTTTGCTTCGTGACGATCAAGGGACGGTTCGCAGCGCCGTGACCGAAACGCCCTTTGAGCGCGTAAAGCCTATGTCAGGCGACAGCCTTTCTGCAGATTGCGTGCTTTGGGCAGAGCAAACAGAGGCGCAGGTGATGGGAGACGGCTCGGTGGAAATCTGTGTGACTATGAGATATCATACCACCGTGCTCAAATTCCGCGAGGTGACCTATATCGTTTCCTGCGACCGACAGGACGATGAATCAAACGGAAAAACACAACCTGCCATCGTGATATATTTTACCGAAGAAGGCGATACGCTTTGGAATATTGCAAAAAAATACGGCACAACGGTGGAAAATATCCAATCTGCAAACGATTTGGAAAGCGATGCTTTGTCCATCGGACAGAAGTTATTTATCCCAAAAATTTTGTAATGAGAATTACGAAGCACAAAAACACCTGCAAAAAATGCAGGTGTTTTTGTGTTGTATGCATTATTGGATATTTCTGTATCTATCGACTACGATAATATAAAATAAATCATTTTATCTTCCAGCGAGTAAGTCATACCACAAAAATCCGATAACTCATCTAACGGGAGCAATACATCATAATCGTTCATTTCCGGATTTTCTCCATAGTTTACACTTGAATATGCATAAAATGTTTTTTCCACATTGGTCATAGCATTTTTTAGTGTAACGTTGGAACGATAGTATTTATTCTTATTATGTTGCCCCTGATGGGAGAAGCGAAATATGTATTCTTCATCGTTTCCCACCATCACGGATGTGACATCATATAAATTCACCAAATAGGAGCCGCCTGTATATATGCGCCCTTCCTGCTCATTCTGATACAGAATGATACTTCCCTCGCTGTTTCCGTCAACCGTAGAATAATACACTTTCCCGTCATAGGTATAAGGTGCCGCTTGACGGTTCACAACAGATTGCACTC
This sequence comes from Clostridia bacterium, assembly GCA_017396465.1. Classification (GTDB taxonomy): domain Bacteria; phylum Bacillota; class Clostridia; order UBA1381; family UBA9506; genus Congzhengia. Next base: position 12,276 of record JAFQLU010000106.1, read on the forward strand.
CGGATACAGCCAAAATAGAAATGTAAAACATCGCAATTGCGAACAGAATCACGCCTTTTCCTTTGTTGCAAACACTATAAATCAAGGTGGCCAGAACTGTTAAACCAATCACTGCCAGAATCACCCAAGCATCGGTAAACTGTTTAAAATAATCCAGCACCATGCCGATAGCAAGCAACCCGAGCACTACTAAAACAATCAGAACATTTGCTGTGCAACCGTCTGCCTCCCCCGACTTAATTCCCACAAGAAACCATTTTATCATAATAACACATCCTTTTTATTGATGTTCAAAACATAATATCTTTCGCAACAAAAAAAAGTGTGACCGCAATACAATGCAGTTGAACCGACCCCCAAAAGTTAGACCAAAAATCTAACGATTGGGAGGTCGGTTTTTTCGTGGCAAAATATAGTTTTGAATTTAAGAGAAAGGTAGTACAAGAATACTTAGATGGGAGAGGTAGTTTTCAAACAATTGCAAA